>DASUFM010001067.1:0-6443 GCA_036274535.1 Blastocatellia bacterium | reverse complement strand
ACAATCCCGCTGCGATAATAGGACAAGGCTTTCTCGCTCGGTTCCGGAACCGGGACAGGAGCGCCAGCCTGAGAGTCGCCAGTCTGAGAGCTAGAGGATTGCGCGGAGTTTTGCGGCGCGTCCGGCGTCGCGGCCGGTTGTTGCGCGGAAGCGGCCGGCGTGAATAACAAACAAAGACCAATGATCAAAAACAGGGCGCGCACTGTGTTTTCCTCAATAAATAGGGTTTATATGGCCTATGGGGCTTATGTGTCCCATAGGCTCCATTCATTTTCTGTGGTTGTTCAACGATGCAATTCTTCCGGCCAGTTTCCATTTACTCGCGCGGTCGGGCGGCGCGGCGGCCGGCTTCGCTTTCGATCCTTTCGTGAAATTGATGGCGGCGACAATGGCGGCGGCGACGCGCGAATCGTCGGAGTCATTCTGCGCGGCGTCTTCGTCTTTTCGTCTTTTCAGAAATCTCTCGATGTAGTCTGTGTCTATCTCGCCCCGCGCGAACTCTTCATCATCTAGAACCGAGAGGAAGAAAGGGATCGTGGTGCGGATGCCGCCGACGTGGTATTCGCCGAGCGCGCGTTTCATTTTCGCAATCGCTTCGCCCCGCGTCGCGCCCCAGGCGACGAGTTTCGAGATCATCGGGTCGTAAAAGATCGGGACTTCCCAGCCTTCGTAAACGCCGCTGTCATCGCGGACGCCGGGACCGGAAGGGACTCTCAAGCGGGTGATTTTGCCGGGCGAAGGCAGGAAATTACGATCGGGGTCTTCGGCGTAAACGCGGCATTCGATCGCCGAACCTCTCCACTGGACGTCCTTCTGTTTAATCTCCAGTTTTTCTCCGGCGGCGATGCGAATCTGTTCGCGCGCGATATCGACGCCCGTGACCATTTCAGTCACGGGATGTTCGACCTGCAACCGCGTGTTCATCTCCAGGAAATAGAAATTCCTTTGCGCATCGACCAGGAATTCGATGGTGCCGGCGCTGTAGTAATTGGCCGCTCGCGCGATCCTGACCGCGGCCGCGCCCATTCGGGCGCGCAGGTCCGGGTCATTGAAACTCGCCGGGCATTCTTCGATGACCTTCTGATGGCGGCGCTGGACTGAGCATTCGCGCTCGCCAAGATGTATGACGGCGCCGTATTCGTCGGCCAGGATTTGAATCTCTATGTGGCGCGGGCGTTCGATGAATTTTTCGATATAGACAGAAGGGTCGCCGAACGCGGACTGAGCTTCGGCGGAGGCCATTGAGAAAGCCGCGCGCATCTCTTCGCCGGAACGAACGAGGCGCATGCCTTTTCCGCCGCCACCCGCCGATGCTTTGAGCATCACCGGATAGCCGATCTCCGCGGCGACTTTTACGGCCGCCGCCTCGTCGGCCAGCGGTTCGGTCGAGCCGGGAACGATCGGAGCGCCCGCCTTCATGGCGGCCACGCGGGCGTTGGTCTTGTCGCCCATTAATGCGATTGATTCCGGGGAAGGGCCGATGAATTTAAGCCCTGCCTGACGAACGGCGCGGGCGAACCATTCGCGCTCCGAAAGGAACCCGTAGCCTGGATGAATCGCCTCTGCGCCCGATCTGAGAGCCGCCTCGATGATCTTTTCGCCGGCCAGATAGCTCTGAGACGCGGGAGATTCGCCGATGAAGCAGGCTTCGTCGGCCAACCGTACGTGCAATGCCTGGCGGTCTGCTTCTGAATAAACCGCTACAGGCGCGATGCCCAGATCGCGGCAGGCGCGAATCAGCCGCACCGCAATCTCACCTCGATTGGCGATCAGGATTTTACGAAACATAGGGTCAGTGGTTGGTGGCTGGTGGCTGGTGGCTGGTGGCCGACAAAATCTTCGGTGGCCAACCACCAACCACTAACCACCAACCACCATTATGGCAAAATCGAAATCCCCGGTTGTTTTGGGTCGAATCGCACGTGGACACGAGCGCCTGGCGAATAGGCGTCCAGGCGAGAGAGTTGTTCGCCGGATAACCTCTGAGAAGTCTCGTAATCCACGTTCGCGACCTTGTAACGATAAAAGATGGTCAAGCCCGATTCGTCCTGTTGAGAATCCAGGATGTGTCCATCGGCGACGCGGCCGAATTGGGAGAGCCATTTGTAATATTCAGCCACCGGGTCACGGCCCAACAGACGATAAAACACCCGGGTGAACACGCTGTGATTTAAGCGTTTACGGGTACGCATAGGGGTATATTGGTAACTGCTTCAGTAGGGGGCAACTCAATAGAAAACGGCCCCAAGTCGTACAGGGCGAAAGCAACTTGAGGCCGCATAACAACAGAGCTGTATTCAAAAATCAGGCGCCAGGCGCGGCTTTGTCCGAACGGAACAATCTATTGTCGCGCCTGATTTGGTTCAGTCGCATCGGGTTCGTCTGGTTCGACGATCACGCCGTCGACCATGGTGATGTCATCTTTGGTTCCGAATATGCCGTCCGGGCCTGCGGAAACGAGTTTGTAGTTGCTCAAGCTGATTCCCGACCCATTTGACGCAATAACGGCGACCGGCTTGTATTCGAAACTGTGTTCCCAGTAATCCGATTGCGGAGCCCCGCTGGCGTTGACTCGCGAAAGATCGATCAACTCGGCCGGATAGAGACGGTACTCTTTATAATATTTTTGCAGGCCACGCGCATGCAGCTCGTACATCAACGCGCGTGTGTGCGCTGCGTGCTGGGCGCGGCTCCTGGCGATCAAGCGCGGAATTGAAGAGACGCTCGCGGCGGTGAAGACTATCAGCAGACCGATTGAAAGACCGTAGGACGCTCGCGCAACTCCAGCCCCCGCAAACGAAGCGGAGTCGGATTTGATCAAACGCAAAGCGCGCCGCGCCAGCCAGATGCCCGCGATCGAAAGCGGAATGGCCCCGATTGAATACGTGTTCGCCAGCCGATACGCGTAGAATGTAAAGATACGGTAATAAGGCAATCTGGAATCGGCCTCGATCAGGTTTTTAGTAAACTCATATCCGTCGCCCAGCGTCCAGACCAGCAACACACGCCCAACCCTCGTGTCATTTTCGAGTATCCAGGCCAGAAAAAAGACGATTATAATAAGGACGCCACAGACCAGCGCGGCGAAAGACGGCCCGAGTTTCGGCATCAGCACGTCGGGTTTGGCTAGAGGAGGGCCGACCTGTTTCGCGCCGCATGCGCCGCATTCCAAAGAACTGATCTCACGATTCTCTCCACAGCATGGGCAGATCATCGAATCACGCAGGGGTTTTTTGTTCATAGTCAGAGTTTACGGAATCCAGGGCAACGGGCGATCTCATAATTCATATGGCATATGAATTATGGAATTATGCTAAACGGGGTCGTGGCCCAGTCGCAGATTTTTCGTCTCCTTTTTTTCCTGAGATTTATTCTCTTGAGCTTCGACCTGGGAGGCCTTGACGGCGGACTCCATCTCTCGGATCGCTCGCCAGGTATGATAGAGCCTGTGACTAAAAGTCCAATAAGAGAGGACTGCCATCAACCAGATCGTGGCCGGCATTTTATTGAGCAGCGGGTGATTCGATTCCGGCCAGACAGTGAGCGAGCCTATGATCAACAGGACGACGCGTTCGGGGCGCCGCAAAAATCCCACGTCACATTTCGGGATCAGCGATTCCGCCCGCGCGCTGGTGTAACTGACCATGACTGAGCCGATCAACGCCGCTCCGGTCAACGCCACATAAAGAGTGCTGTGATATTCGGTGTCGCGGGAATAAAAAATGATGATCCCAAGAAAGACGACAATATCCGAGAACCTGTCGAGGCTGGAATCGAGAAAGGCGCCGAACTTGGTCACTCGACCAGTCAGCCGAGCCACCCGCCCGTCCAGCATGTCGAAGATGTTGGCGAAGATCATCACCAACCCGGCGTAAAAAAAACGCCCCGTCCCATATAGAAACGCAGCAAAGATGTTGATGCCCAATCCGATTACTGAAAGCAGATTGGGATTCGGGTCAAGGAGCGCAATCAGGCGGACGATGCCGTTAAGTATGCGCTGGCAAACTTTTCCGATGTATCCGCCGAGCATATTTCCTTCGCTTTCTTCTCAAGAGCCTGATTGGCGCCGGCGTTGCGCGCGTGCGCAGACTGTCCGCGCAGGGCTGGTCGCCCGATTCCACGAGCGGCCCTGCGCCAGCATCCCAAATTTGACCAATAATACATGGTTCGATTTAAGAATTTGGGTTGGACGCCAGCCAGGCTGCGTTCAAGACGCAAATGATATGGTCTTATGATTCAAAGTGTCAAGAAATGGAAAGAAACATCTAAAAACCAGCCTGAGAGCGTAGGCATCCTTAGCCGTGGAACTAAGGTTAAGGAACTTGAGATTACGCTCAAAGAACTTAGAGCCCTGAAACTCCAGACAAAACTGACTACTGACGACTGGGAACAAATAAACACGGCTTTCAGCCCCACTGCCTGTGTATTTGTTCTCAGTCGCCAGTCATCAGTAATCAGTCGTCGGATGGTATCGCAGCCAAATATGCCTGCGATACCAGGCGGGTCGAGCAATATTCATGAGCTTTCTCTTTTTTGCTTCCACTGCTAACTGAACTGAATTACTCTTCACATTCGGCCCGCGTTCCCATCCGCCGGCGCCGAAACTGATTCTGAAGTCGAGGTCAGAAGAAATGCGCAAGAAACAAATTAGCTACAGGCGCCTGTCATCCTGGATTTTCCCCGTTCTACTTTTCTTCCTTCTTTTGGAGTGCGGTCCGGCGGCGTTCGCGCAAAGCGGAGATCGCGCCGCGCGGGCGGCGATATGGGATAGTTATCAGCTCCCCGCAGGCAAATTCGCGCGTTTCATTGACAGGCAGAAGGGTTTTTCATTCCGGTACCCGGCTGATTGGAAGCAGGAGCCCGGGCCGAACGGCGGGACGGTCTTCAAGCCCGCTTCCGAAACGGTCAATCTGATCGTGATCATCGAGGACATTCCCGAAGGATCGGGCGTCGCCAATTACGCCAGCGGCGTGATGCAGAGTTTCCGAAGCGAGCCGATCAAGCCGGAAACAGTGATCTTGCGCCGCGTCATGTCGGGCGGCCTGGAATGGCGGGAAATCTCGCACGAGATCGAAACGCCCGGCGGCGTGGCCGTGCGCCAGACGATGTGGTTCACCGCCGCGGGACCGCGCGCATACGGCTTTGCGCTGTCGGCTCAGGACGGCGAGATGGAAGTTTACGAACCCATCTTCAAACGTATCATTTCATCAGTTCACATCGGCGCGGCGGGGCATTGGAACGAGGAATACGAAACTCTGCGCGCCGCGAGCGCCGCCGGATCCGGCTCCGAGAGCGAGATCGAGGCCGGCCTGGTGGCCGAAGCTTTACGCGCAGGACGCCAATCCTTCGCGGAAGCTGTGGGGCGCATCACGGAACTGTTAGCTTCCTCGCCCGAGGCCACAATCGATCTGATCACCGACGCCGACCCGCAAGTGCGGGCGGCGGCCATTGCCGCGCTGGGCAAAGCCGCCTTCCCGCAAAACATCGACCTCCTGATATGGGCATTGTCTGACGAAGATGTTTTTGCGAGCTCGGCCGCGGCCCAGGCGCTGGCCGCGCGGGGGGCGCTCAACCAGGTCAAGAGCAGGCTGGCGGGTCTGGCCGAAAATCCGGCGGCGGTTGTTCGCGTGGGCGCCGCGATGGGGGCGTCCGCCTCGCGCGAACTGATCGCTGAATTGCTCAAAAGCGACAGCGCCAAACAGCATCTGGCGGCTTTGCGCCTGGCGCTGATCACCGAACAATTCGACCTGCCCTACTCGAAACTCATGGCTTCGACCGACCTCGGAGTTCTGCATGCCATGATCGCTGTATTGCAACGCCAGGCGGGGACGGGCGCCGCGAATGAACTGGTCAGGTTTTTGCGAACGGATAATGAATTATGGGCGGCGCGCGCCCTGGGCGAGATAGGCGGAGTCGAAATCGAACAGGAGTTGAGCAGGCGCGTCGCCGAAATCGACGCCCAGCTCGCCGGGTCCGGCAAAGCCACGAATAAACCCGCGCCGAAGCCGGCGCCCAGGACGGACCAAAAAAAAACGGGCGACGAGAAGGTCAATGCGCCCGAAAGCTTCCCGCTGGTCACGGCCGCCGAGTTGAAGAATAAACCGGAAGATGTTCGCCTGGCGCTCCTGCGCGGGGAGTTGGATACGGCGGCGCGCAAAATAAAATTTCGCGACCGTTGGAAGCAGGCGAAGACCGAATCCGAACGGCGCCGAATCAAAGCCGAAATCAATAAAGTACATCCTGATCTGAGCGGATGGTCTGAAATCGCGCTCGCCGTCGCGCCGGCGCCCGCCAGCGCCGACCGGCTTAACAGTACCGGCAGCGTTAGCGACCGGGTTCTGGAAAGGTTAAAGGACGCTCCGGCGACCGGCGAAACGCTTTTTCCGAAAGATACGTTCAGTTACGTGATGGCGCCCGATTTTGCGGCGACCATGCAGAGGATC
>DASUFM010001066.1:0-16442 GCA_036274535.1 Blastocatellia bacterium | reverse complement strand
AGTTTGTAGTCCCGCCTTCAGGCGGAATAGTCTGGGTTCACGGAGTTGATTTTTAACTGAAGCTTCCGCCTGAAGGCGGGACTACGAACAGCTTTTCTGAGGAGGATGATGATGGAATGGTTCAACATTATCACGGCGCGGCTGCGCGCGCTGTTTCGACGCGAAAGCGTCTTGCGAGACATTGAAGAAGAATTGCGCGTCCACGTCGAGATGGAGACGGAGACGAATATCAAGCGAGGGATGCCGCCAGACGTGGCGCGAGCCGCCGCGCTGAAAAGTTTCGGCGGCCTGAGCCGGAACACTGAACGCGGCTATGACATACGCGGCGGGGGCTGGTTGGAAACGCTCTGGCAGGACCTGCGCTACGGCGCGCGGATGTTACTGAAACAACCTGGCTTCAGCTTGACTGCTGTCCTGACGCTCAGCCTGGGCATCGGCGCGAATGCCGCGATCTTCACGCTGCTGCATGCGGTGATGATGACAAACCTGCCTGTGGCCAACCCTGAGACACTGGTCCGGATTGGAGACGCCATGAGCGCCGGCGTAGGCGTTAGCACTCCCGACGATGGAAAATATTCACTGTTTCCAACGGCGGCATGGCGGTTGATGAAGGAACAGACCCCAGAGTTTGAGGAACTGGCGGCCGTACAGTCGGGATTTGAATGGAAGCCGATTACCGCGCGCCGAGATAGAAGCGATGCGGAAGCGCGGAGCGCGACTGGCGAGTTCGTTTCCGGCAACTACTTCAAGACATTCGGATTGAGACCGCAGGCGGGGCGCTTGCTTACCGACTCCGATGACGTCGCGGGCGCGCCGATGGTGGCGGTGATGAGCTACCACGCGTGGCAGCGCGATTATGCGGGCGACGCCTCGGTTGTCGGCGGCGCATTCTGGATAAATGCCCAACCCGTGACGATCGTGGGGGTCGCGCCGGCGGGGTTTTATGGTGACCGTTTGGCGATCTCTCCGCCTGATTTTTATCTCCCGATCGAGACGATGCCCGCACTCGCGAATGCCCAGTTCGTGCATGAGCCAAACACCCAGTGGCTGTATATGGTTGGGCGCGTAAAGCCGGGCGTGAATCTGCCGGCGCTGCAGGGAAAACTGAGCCTCTTGTTCAGGCAATACATGGCTGCAAACAGGCCATTCTATTCATCAGAAAATGGGAAGGCGCTACTGCCGAGAGTGCATGTAGTCCTCACGCCCGGAGGCTCAGGCATCCGGAAAATGCAGGCGGCTTACGGGCCGAGCCTCAAAATGCTGATGGCGCTCTCGGGACTTGTATTACTGATCGCATGCGCGAACATTGCGAACCTGTTGCTGGCGCGGGGGATGGCGCGGAAGTCCGAGATGTCCATCCGCACGGCGTTGGGAGCGGGGCGGTGGAGGATAATTCGGCAACTGCTTACGGAAAGCGTGATCCTGTCGACGCTGGGCGGCATTGCGGGGCTGGCGCTGGCTTATGCCGGAGCGCGAGTACTGCTGGCGCTGGCGTTTCCAGGAGCGCAAAACATTCCCATTCAGGCGAGCCCTTCACTGTCTGTGCTGATGTTTGGATGCGGTCTATCGCTGCTGACCGGCGTCCTGTTCGGCGCCGCGCCCGCTTGGATTGCCTCAAAGGTGGAACTGGCTGATGCGCTGCGGAGCGGGGCAGCGAGAACGACATCGGCTGGGGCTTCCAGGTTGCAGCGCGGACTGGTGGTCTTGCAGGCGGCGCTGTCGCTGGTGTTGCTGATGTCCGCTGGCCTGTTCTCCCGCAGCCTTTACAAACTGCAAAACACGGACTTGATGTTGGAATCAAAGAATCGTTATATCGTTCATATCAATTCGCAGGCCGCGGGTTACTCGCCAAAACGGGTCGAGGCGCTCCACCGGACTATTGAAGAACGTTTCCATGCGCTGCCGGGAGTCGAGAAGGTCGGCATCAGCAGCTATACCCCGATGGAAGACACCAACAGGAGCGACAGCGTGCAGGTGGAGGGAAAGCCGGACCTGGATATACAGTCCTCACATATCAAGGTCAATCCTGAATACTTCGACTCGGTTGGAACACGACTGGTAATGGGGCGCGGCATCCGCCCACAGGATACGTCCTCCTCCCGGCCGGTGGCGGTTGTGAACCAGGCCTTCGTGAAAAGACTGTTCGATCCGGACGAGAACCCGATAGGACGCACATTCGGGTCGCCGGATTCTACCAGCGACTTTGAGATCGTCGGCGTAGTGGAAGACACGGTCTATAAGAGCGTGCGATGGAAGAATCGCCTGATGTATTTTGCGCCGCTGCCGCAGCGGCCATTAAACGAGGAGGAACCGATTGAGGAAGATTTGGAGATGTACGCGGGCGCCATTGTGCTGAAAACGGCATGGCCGACGCCCGATATGGAGCGCCTGACGCGGCAGACGCTCGCGAACATCAATCCGAACCTGGCGGTAGTGAAATTTCAGACCTTCGATCAGCAGATCGCCGACCAATTCATCCAGGACCGCCTGATCGCGAGGTTGGCGACATTATTCGGCGCGCTGGCGCTGCTGCTGGCGACCGTGGGGATCTACGGCGTGACCGCTTATACCGTGGCGCGGCGGACGAGTGAAATCGGCATTCGTATGGCGCTGGGCGCGCAGCGCTCCAGAGTGATCGCGATGGTAATGCGTGGAACGATGATACAGGCCGTTTTGGGGGTGGCCATCGGTGTTCCAGCAACGCTTCTCAGCGTGCGGGTTATCGAGGCTCAGCTTTACGAGGCGCAAGGCATGGATGCCGGCGTGCTGGCCGTGTCGATATTGACGCTGGTTCTAGCCGCGGCGATAGCGGGGCTGATTCCCGCGCGCCGGGCGGCTTCAATCGATCCGGTCCAGGCATTGAGAACGGAATAGAAGGGAGGAAGCAAAAGAGCAAAAAGTGGCAAAAGAGCAAAAAGATTCTTTTTGGGCTTTTTTGCTCCTTTTTGCCTTTTTTACTTCACTAAAAAGCGCCTGAATCGGTTCGTCATGGCCATTGCGAAGGTGAGATAAATCAGGGCAAGCAGGATTAATATATCCAGCCAGGTCGCAAGGGCCGCAGAGAATGTCGCATCTGAGTCTTGATCTCCGGAAACGTCAATCAAAGTCTTATCAGGGTAAGTCTTACCAAAGCCGCGGCAAAATTTTGCAAAGTTTTGGAGTGAAGAAAAAAGGCGCCTGCTCGATGCCTGTTTTGCCATTGAACAGCGGACGCTTTCGATTGCCCGGCGTCAAAGGCGGATGATAAATAGAGGCCGTTGTTTCAATCTCAATTTAATCAATGACATTAGAGGCTCATCGGAAGCTTATTGGAGGCGCTGATGGAAACGGTCTTACGGGATATGCGGTTTGGACTGCGGATGCTGCTCAGGAACCCTGGAGTCACGGCGGCCGCGATTATCACGATGGCGTTGGGACTGGGAGCGAACACCGCGCTGTTCAGCGTCGTCAACGGGGTTATGCTCAAGTCCCTGCCGTTCAAGGATCCTGACAGGCTGGTCTTCGCGCTGGAAACGAACACCAAATTCCCGCCTCCAGGCGTTTCGGCCTCGGCGTTGAACTACCGGGACTGGAAAGAGCAGAGCAAGTCATTCGAGTCTATGAGCGCGCGCCAGGCATTCACTGGGAATCTTACGAGTAGTGAGCGGCCTGAGAAGATTCAGGGGGAAAAAGTGACGTGGGATTACTTTCCCACACTTGGCGTGGTTCCGATCCTAGGACGGAATTTCACTGTGGAGGAAGACCGCCCCGGCGCGCAGGCGGTAATCCTCTTATCTGAGCGCCTCTGGCTACGGCGCTTTGGCGGCGACCTTCAGATCGTCGGTCAGGCGATTCCGATCAATGGCCACAGCGTGACTGTGATAGGGGTTATGCCGAAT
Source organism: Blastocatellia bacterium (assembly GCA_036274535.1). Taxonomy (GTDB): domain Bacteria; phylum Acidobacteriota; class Blastocatellia; order RBC074; family RBC074; genus JAJVID01. The sequence continues at coordinate 12,564 of DASUFM010001066.1, read as the reverse complement.
GACACTCGCCCAAACATCGAATTCTGGGCGCCGCTCGCCATATCCTATGAGAACGCCGATCGCGGCTTGCATAACATACAGATCGTGGCCCGCCTCGCCGCGGGCGTTACGCAAACGCAGGCGCAGGCGGAGATGTCAAACATCGCCGCCCGGCTGGCCTCGCAATACCCGGAATTCAACACCGGCTGGGGAGTGACGCTGGTTCGATATCAGGACCTGGTTATTTTGAACATCCGGCAGGCCTTGACGATATTGCTGGCCGCAGTCGGCCTCGTGCTCTTGATAGCCTGCGCGAACGTGGCCAACTTGTTGCTGGCGCGCTCGGCGGCTCGCTCATCAGAGATCGCCGTACGGTTGGCGCTCGGCGCCAGCCGCGGCCGGCTGATCCGCCAGATGTTGACAGAGAGTATGTTGATCTCCCTGGTCGGGGGCGCGATCGGCGTGGCGATCGCGGTATGGCTTACGAAAGCGCTGATTGGTTTGAACTCGCAGGGCATCCCGCGCGCAGCTGAGATCGGCGTCGACGGCCGGGTGCTCGGTTTCGCGCTCCTGGCGTCTATCCTCTCAGGCGTCCTCTTCGGTCTCATTCCCGCCTGGCAGGCGTCGAACCCGAATCTCAACGAAACCTTGAAAGAGGGCGGCAAATCCGCCGCTGGGCATGGCCGCGGGAACCGCCTTCGAGGCTTGCTGGTGGTCGTTCAGGTGGCGCTGGCTTTCACGCTGCTGGCCGGCGCAGGACTGCTCATCAAAAGTTTCTCCCGGCTACAGGACGTTAACGTGGGTTTCAACAGGGAACGCCTGCTGTCGATGCAAATCTCTCTGCCGCCCGCCCAATACACGGATGGCGCAAGCGTGATCGGCTTTTATGCAGAAGCCATCCGGCGGTTGTCGGCGTTGCCGGGCGTAAATTCCGCCGGCGGCGTCTCCCATACGCCGCTTGCCTCCGGGGGACCACAATTTATCTTTTCGGTCGAAGGCCGGCCGCTTCCCGCGCCGGCTGACGCCCCGATGGCTAGCTATCGAATTATCACGCCCGGCTATTTTCAAACGATGGGCGTTCCGCTCATCAAGGGCAGGGTCTTAACCGAAGCCGACGATCAGCGGGCGTTGCAGGCGGTCGTCATTAATCAGAACCTGGCGGAAAAGATGTGGCCCGGAGAAGATCCGATCGGAAAACGGATGACCGTCGGCGTTCCGCTGCCAAACGAACAACCGGATTGGGCGACGGTCGTCGGCGTTGTTGGCAATGTCAAACATACCAGCCTCGCCGGTGAAACCGGGATGCAGATGTATCAGACGTCCGCACAGTCGCCCTTCGTCACGGAAGGGCTCGGCCGCACAATGAATTTTCTGTTGCGGACAGATACGACTCCGACAGCCCTTACTGATTCGGCGCGAAAAGTCTTCGCCGGTCTCAACCCAACGCTCCCGGTATCGAACGTGAAAACCATGGAGGACATTATTTACGATTCGGTCGCCCCGGTCCGGTTCAACGTGTTCCTGCTCAGCCTGTTCGCCGCGATTGCGACGGCGCTCACCCTGGTGGGCGTGTACGGCGTTATGAATTACGCCGTCACGCAACGAACGCAGGAAATCGGCATCCGCATGGCGCTGGGCGCGCAGCCAATGCAGGTCTGCCGCCTTATCCTGCGGCAAGGCCTGATCCTTTCCTCCGCCGGATTATTCTTCGGCCTTGCCGGCAGTCTGGGGCTGATGCGACTGATCTCCGGGCTGCTCTTCGGCGTGAGGGCGAACGACCCCGCAACCCTCCTGGCTGCCGGCGCAGGGCTGGTTCTCACCACACTTGCGGCCTGCTACATTCCGGCCCGCAGGGCCACGCGCATTGATCCGATCATCGCGCTCCGGCGCGAATAACTTGAGCAATCTAGAGCTGATTGCGATTGCCTGTAAGGGAGATCTCGCTGGATCAGTGGCAGCTTTGGAGTGGGATTGTAAAGAGATTGGCCGGGTGATCCCTTACTCGCGCCTGAGCGCGATCATTGGGTCCACTTTCGCCGCCCTGCGCGCCGGGAAGTAACAGGCCAGCAGAGCCACCGAGACCAGCAGTAGCGCGATGCCGGCAAATGTCGCCGGGTCAGTGGCGCTTATGCCGAAGAGCAGGGTGGCCATCAAGCGCGTCAATGCGGCCGCCCCTGCCAATCCCAGCGCCAGCCCGATCGCCACCGGCGCCAGGCCCTGCCTGATTACCATCATGAGCACCTTTGCTGTCTGCGCTCCCAGCGCCACACGTATGCCGAGTTCGCGCGTGCGCTGTGTGACCGAATACGAGATCACGCCATAAATCCCCAGCGCCGCCAGTATCAACGCGAGCAACGAGAAGCCGCCTAGCAGGAGCGTAACCAGACGTTTGGGCGAGGTGGCCTGGTCAACCAACTGTCCCAGCGTTTGGAATTCCGCCGTGGGCAGACGCGGATCGACCTTGCTGAGCGCGGCGCGCACGCCGGGGGCCATGGCTTCAGGGGCCAACTTCGTTCGCACGACCAGCTCAACCGAACTGGAGCTCGACTGTGTGATCGGCAGATACATCTCCAAACCCGCCTCCTGTTCCAGCGAACTGTGGCGCACATTGCCTGCGACGCCTACTATGCGCCACTCGCGACCGCCGACCATCGCAATCTGCCCGACCGCGTCTCTGTCGGGCCAAAGACGCCGGGCCATCGTCTCGTTGATGATCAGAGCCTTCTCGCTCTCCGCCGTGTCATGCTCATTGAAGTCGCGTCCCGCTCGCATTGGAATGCGCATCGTCTTGAGGTAGCCGTGATCGATGATGCGTGGGAACGCGATTGGGTATTGCCCTTCCGCATATGTCTGGCCTTTGGCGCCTACGCCCCAGCTCCGGTTGCGGCCCAGCGGCAACGTGTCGGTCAGGCCGGCCGATTCGACGCCCGGCACGGTCATGACGGAAAGAATCAGTTCGTTGAAAAAGGCGACTCGCTGCGCGTCGTTTTGGAATCTCTCGCCCGTCTCTATCCGCCAGGCGGCGGCCTGTTCGGGGCGGAAGCCCAGGTCGACTTCCAGCAACCGCTTGAAACTGCGAACGAGCAAGCCCGCGCCCACCAGCAGCACGCATGCCAGCGCCACTTCCGATACTACCAGTCCCTGGCGCGTCCAGGCCCGCATGCCATGGCTGGAACCACGACCGGCGTCCTTCAAATCTTCGAGCATGTCCGCGCCGGACATTTGCAGCGCGGGCGCGGCGCCGAAAAGCAGCCCGGCGGCGAACGCCACGATCAACGTGAAGGAGAGCGTCGTCCAGTCAATCGTCACCGATTGCAATAATGGAATGCTGAACGCCTTTGACGTGGCCAGGGCGCGAGTCGCGCCATACGCGAGCGGCAGTCCGAGCATGGCGCCGGCGCAGGAAAGCAGGAGGCTTTCGGTCAACATCTGGCGCGTCAGGCGCGCCCGGTTGGCCCCCAACGCGAGGCGCACTGCCATCTCCTTGCGCCGCGTCGACGCGCGGGCCAGTAACAAATTCGACAAGTTGGCGCAGGCGATCAACAGGACGCAGCCGACCGCTCCAAAGAGCGCCAGGAAGGCCCGGCGAAATCTCCCGCTGATTTGCTCTTGTAATCCAGACATTTTGGCCCCCCAGGACCAGCGTTCCGGGTGCGCCTGTTTCAACTGCCGGTTGAGCAAATCGAATTCCGCCTGCGCCTGCGCGATCGTCGCCCCAGGCTTCAACCGCCCGACCACCGCCAGCGTATTGCCCCATCTGTCGGTCTCCTGCGTCAAAGGGAATGGCGTCAGGATGTCAATTTTGGAGCCCGGCGAGAAGACTGAGGCAAAATCGAAATCCGGCGGCATGACCCCCACCACCGTCGTCGGCTTGTCGTTGAGCGTGAGCGAGCGTCCAATCACGCCGGGATCCGCCGCGAAGCGGCGCGTCCAGTACGCATGGCTTAGAATCACGGCGGGGCTGCCGTTCCATCTACACTCTTCCTCGTTGAAACCGCGTCCGAGCAGAGGCCGGACGCCCAGCAGCGCAAAGAAGTTCTGCGACACGTCGACGCCGACTAACCGTTCCGGTTCGCCCACACCGACCAGGTTATAGCTGCCGTAGTCAAAGAAAGCGAAGTATGCCGCCAGGTCCTCGAATGATTTATTCTGCGCGCGCCAGTCGTTGAAGTTGGCCACGCGCGTCGTGACCGAGGACAATCCGCCCGCCGTCCCGGTGTTGGCGATCCAGACCAGCCGTTCCGGTTCATGAAAAGGCAAAGGGCGGAAGAGCAGCGTATTGACGACGCTGAAGATCGCCGTGTTCGCGCCGATGCCGAGCGCGAGCGTGAGCGCGGCGATCAATGTGAATACTGGATTCTTATACAACGCGCGCGCGCCGTAGCGTAGATCCTGCCATAAGATATTCATAGTGCGCTTTCCTTTGCCAGTAAGAACCGGGGGGGCTTACTAAACCTTTTATTGCGGATTGTTTGAATGCGGTTATACCTCAGGTGAGTGACATTGGCCGCAACAAGGTTTCAGGTATTTGTCGCCCGCCAGCGGTCGAGGTCGATTCTCTTCAAAATCGGATTCACAGTGGATGGTCAAATGTGGAAGCAAAAAAGGACAAAAAGACAAAAACGACCTGAAATTTTGCCTTTTCGCGCTTGTATCCTCCACGGCGCAGCAGCGAAAGCAGCCGGCGCCAGAGTTGCGAAAGTAATTGGAAAAGATATTGCAAAAGTCTGTTCATCACGCGCGGCCTCACTTTCGGCTAAGCGGTTTGCAGCGCCTTGGCGATGGCCTCAGTCAGCCGGGCATAAGAGGCGACTTCGCCTTCCAACTGTTTGCGGCCAGTCCTCGTCAGTCTGTCATCTCCCGAATGAAAGTCTGACAGATAATAGTTCGGGCGGAGTCTGGCTCGACTCACTTCGAATATCAAGGGAAGAGAAGATTATCCTGGCTGTTTTCAGCGAAATAATGGCTATTTGAGTGGAGCATATAAGCAGTAACGTGTTTACGCCATGCGCAAAGACTGGGTTAGAATATCTAGGCTAAGGCGCCGGCGGGCTCAATGGACGGCTCAACGGCGCCAATGGCGGGATCATTCGTCATATAATCCCACATCCTCGGAAAGGTCAGTCATCGCGGCTACCGGCTTTTCCTGATGTCGTAGGCCCATAATGTCGCGAGATCGCGAATATAAAGCCTGCCGTTCGCAATGACTGGATATGCGTACGCGGTGTCCGCATACGGTCCCGCCTGTTTCTTCGGCTGATTCGGCGGAGTGAACCGTCCCTTCTCGCGATAGCCTTCGGGAGTCGCTTCCACCAGCGCGTAATCTCCATCCCACTTGTGAGCGTATAAATGCCCGTCGGCATAGGCTACTGAAGCCCTGCCGAACTTCTCGGCCTTCCATTTCAATTTCCCCGTAGTGAACTCGACCGCCACCAGCGATTGCCCGGCGAGTTCCGTGCCGTAAAGATAGTCGCCGACCAATACCGCCCCGCCGAAGCCGTTCGGAAGCCCGCGCTCGAAATAAACCTGTTCTGCGCCGCCACGGCCGCCATCTGGTTTCAAACGAACGAGTCCGCCTCCAATGCTAAGCGCCCCACCATACACATAGTCGCCACGCGCGACCGGAGTGAATGCCTGCGCCGGGCCTTTGGCCACTTCCTTGTAGCGCCAGAGGAAGGCGCCAGTCTTCGCATCAACTCCGACGATGCCCTGGCTCAAAAACTGCACATACTGTTTTCGCCCGCTACTTTGCACGACAATCGCAGACGCATAACCTGCGGGATCGGCGCCCGGAACCGCCGATTTCCAGATGACAGCGCCCGTCTTTTTGTTAAGCGCCACGATCGTGGCATGCTCGCCGCCTGGGGTTACGACAACGGCGTCGCCGTCAACCAACGGAGACTCCGAATAGGCCCAATCGTGAGGCTGGCCGCCGAACTCTTTGCGCAGGTTCTTCTGCCAGCGAACCTTGCCGCTCCCGGCTTCGAGGCAGGCGAGGTCGCCGTCCGACCCCAGAGCGTAGATGAAATCTCCGTCAACGGTCGGAGTCGATCGGGCCTTCGGGAAAGGCGGGTCCTGATTCGGGTTGCCCACATTACCGACGCGCGTTGTCCAGATCGGTTTTCCATCCTCAGTTGAGAGAACCTGAACGAACTCATTCTCCATACCACGGTTGCTCATCAGGTAGATCCGCGTTCCGACAACGGACGGTGTTGAAAAGCCGTCTCCTATGTCATTGACTTGCCAGAGCAGTTTCGGTCCCTCCTTCGGCCATTGTTTAAGGAGGCCGCTCTCCTGCGATATCCCGTCACGTTGCGGACCTCGCCACTGAGGCCAATCGGAAGTCGAAGCCCCAATGCTGGCGGAACTCGAAACGGACACAGATGAGAAACACAAACAAAGCGTCGCGATGGCGGTTAATAACCGTATTTTCATTGTCTTCTTCCTCTGATCAACGGCGTGTTTTATCAATGACAATCAGATTCTTACGGCGGCAGCCAACCAGATAACGAAAAGAACCCCGGCGTTGTTCGGCGAATGGAGAATTGGATTTGCAATAGTGGTATGCTGCATTTATCCATGAAATCGGAGGAAAATCGGAGGGAGCCGGAGGAACTAATGAGACCACAACCACTTATTGCAGTGACCGATGTCGAAGCCAGCAGCCGATGGTATCAACGGCTCTTCGGCTGCCGGAGCGCGCATGGCGGTCCGGATTATGAGCGACTTGAGTACAACGGCGTATTGATCATGCAGCTGCACAGATTCGAGGTCGAACACGATCACGGACCGATTGGCGACCCTGAGGACAAGCCCTATGGCAATGGGGCCCTCCTGTGGTTTGAAGTGGATGACTTTGATGGCGCGCTGGCCCGCGCCAACGAGATGAAGGCGGAAATTGTGATGCCGCGTCATCGCAATCCGCCGGACGGCGACGGCGGGCCGAACCACTGGGAACTCTGGCTGCGGGATCCTGACGGATATACGGTCGTGATCGTGAGTCCGGACGGAACGGCGGGCTGATAGACGCCGGATTGTCTGGCGCCGGCGAATGCAGAACGCTATCCCGTCGCGCCACATCATTCGTTGCGAATAGCCTGTAGCGGATCAACCTTCGTCGCGCGCCGCGCCGGAATGTAGCTCGCAATCAGGGATACGACAACCAGCAACAAGGCGATCAGCGCAAAGGTCGCCGGATCAGTCGCGCTCACTTCGAAGAGCAGATTCTTCATAACGCGCGTCAGGGCGAGCGCGGCCGCCAACCCAAGCGCCACACCGATCAGCGTCAGCCGCATTCCCCGCCAGACCACCATCCTCAACACGTCGCTTGCTTGCGCGCCCAGGGCCATCCGGACGCCGATCTCATGCGTCCTCTGACTGACGGCATAGGAGATGACGCCGTAAATTCCGACTATTGCGATGACAAGCGCCATCGCCGCGAAGGCGCCGAGCAGGAACATTTGGAATCGTCGCCCTGCGACTGAATTAGACAAGCGTTCATCCATCATGACGACTTGATTGACGGGCTCATCCTGATCTATGGCCTGCGCCTGATTGCGTATGTTGGTAGCCAAACTGGATAGACTGGCCGGATTATTATGACTGGGGGCGACTCGCACAGCCATGTTCAAGTATGTGACGTAGGTTGGATTTTGTGATAAAGGTTGCGTGTAGGGAAGATAAACCTCAGGATTAATTCCCTGGTCTAACCCGAAATGGCGCGTGTCGCCAACCACTCCCACAATATTCCTCGGAGCCTGTTCCATTGACATTTTCAACTGCTGGCCGACCGGGTTCTCTTTTTGAAAGAGACGCCGTGCTAGCGTTTCGTTGATGATTGCGACCTGCTGCGACTTTGCGCCATCCTGGGTGGTGAACGGCCGTCCGGCGCGCATCTCAATGCCCATCGTCTGAAAGTAGTCGGAGGTAATATGATTTACATCAACAGATGAATCATCTCGCTCGGACGGCATAGGTCCTTCGATGATCCGTCGGCTGAGGTTCGACCCGGTGAGCGGAAGGAAACCAGTCAGGGCGGCAGACTGGATGCCGGGCAATGCCTGGACGTGCGCGAGTACTTCCTGGAAATAAGCGCGGCGTTGTGGCGAGCCCATCGGGTATTTGGCGCGGCTTACCCGCGAGAGTTCGAGTGTCAATACGCCATTTGGATTGAAGCCCTTGGGAACGGCTTGCAGGCGTAGGAAGCTCTTGATCATCAGCCCTGCGCCGACCAACAGGACCAGAACGAGTGCAAGTTCCACAATCACCAAGGCAGGTAGCGCCCGCTGCCCCTTACCGTGTCCGAACTTTGCGCCTCCTGCTGTGGACTGCAACTTGAGCGTTTCATTGACATCGGTCTTTGACGCTTGCAGCGCGGGAAAAATGCCGATAATCAGGCCTACAAGCGCCACAACCATGCATGTGAAACCGAGAACGCGTCCATCCACTCCGCTCTCCTCGATGCGCGCGATCCCGGCAGGACTCATCGCCACGAGCAGCTTGACGCCCCAATTCGCCGCGAGTAATCCGGCGCCGCCGCCAGCCAGCGAGAGCAGCAGACTCTCAGTCAGCAACTGTCGCACGAGCCGCAGACGCCCTGCGCCCATAGCCGCGCGGATCGCCAGCTCCTTTTTTCTGGCCGCCGACCGCGCCAGGAGCAGGTTCGCCACGTTGGCGCACACGATGAGCAGGACAAAGGCGCCCGCTCCGAACAGTACCAGCAAGGCAAGTCGTACATTACCGACTAGCCAATCGCTCAACTTGATCACCCTGACCTGTTTATCGTCCCGAGGGGCATCGGAACTGATCTGCTGCCGCTGCCGCTCGAGGATGACAGATAAAGCCGCACTGGCGGCTTCCGGCGTCACGCCGGGTTTGAGCCGCGCAATTACACTCACAGTGGGTACTCGACTGATATTCGATTCCTGGGTGATCTTGAGGGCAAGCGGAAGCCAAAGATCATGTTCTCTTGGGGATCGGAACCCCTGAGGCATGATCCCGACGACCGTTCGGCTTTGGCCCCCTAGTATAAGCGCCTGACCAATCACCTGTGGATCGCCGCCGAAACGCCGCCGCCACAAGCCGTCACTCAGGATCACAACTGGAGCGGCGCCTGCCGTGTCTTCTTCGAGTGTGAAGGCGCGACCGAGCGTAGGCGCGATGCCGAGCGCTCGAAACAGATTGGCGGAAACGAGCCCGGCAGACAACCGCTCTGGGGCGCCGCGTCCAGTGAGGTCGACAGTATCGGCCCGGTAAGCGGCGATCTCTTCAAATGATTTCGCCTGGTCGCGCCACTCCAGAAAATCCCGGCCTGAGACAACGTCGCTTTCCCCATGCGCCCCGTAATGCCTGACCACCACAAGTCTGTCAGGGTCCCGGTAAGGGAGCGACTGTAGCAACACTGCATTCACTACGCTGAAGATCGTGGTGTTCGCGCCTATTCCCAATGCCAACGTCAGCGCGGCGATGAAGGTGAAACCTGGGTTCTTCCTCAGCATCCGAAGACCATATTTCAAATCCTGAACGAGCCTCTCGAAAATCCTGAATCCACGCATCTCGCGACTGGTCTCCTTGAGTAGTGTGACGTTCCCGAACTGCCGGCGGGCGGCCCGGACGGCCTCGGCCTCACTCATTCCCTGGCGGGCATATCGCTCAGTGAGCAGACGTAGATGTGTCTCGATCTCGTCGTCGAGTTCCTGATCCGCTCTACTGTGTCCGAACAATCCTCGAAGTCTCGCCGCCAGGGCGCGCAAATAATGGATCATCTCTATCCCTCGCCTTTCTTTGGATATGCCAAAGAAGATACGCTTCTTCCCTTGGAATGTCCATAGGGAAAAGGCAAAGATGCGCCGCGAGGGCCAGGAAGATCAAAGGGAGAGTTAAGACTGGTATCGGACTGAACCTACGTTGGCGGGAACCGGGCCCATTGTGGCCCTGGTAATTATGCGTTCTGCCCGGCGTCGAGTTCTGCGATCGATTTCCTGGGGTGTGTGGGGGAGATTCATGGTCACTGCCTGGCTGTGGCGTCCAGTCTCTATCTGATCTCTTCGGCCGACTTGGCGCCACGGCTGCGCAGCCAGTCGATCAAATCTTCGACGCCGCTTTCGTGAGCAGCCTGCAGCGGCGTTTTCCCGTCATAGCCGATCCAATTCAGACCAGCCCCATGCTCGAACAAATACGCCGCCGTCCGCGGTTGTCCACCGCGACACGCATGCCAGAAGGCGCCGGTGATCTCGTCCGGCGAGGGCGGGGGCTGGCGCTCGCAGTGATCCTCGACGCGATCCAGCAGCCCGAGCGCGGCGGCCTGCCAGATCGTTGTCCGCGCGCCACGCTCAAGCAGCCGGCGCGCAACCCTCCATTGCGCGAAGACGACCGCGTCCGACATCGGCGCGCCGCCGGTAAAGACGGCGCCGGACGCCTCAATATCCGCTCCGCAGTCGAGCAGGGCGTCGAGCGCCGCTACGTCATCGCTGCTTGCCGCCCAGTGTAGCGGCGCCTCCTGGCACTCCCGGCGTGACGGATGTTGGAACTTCGCGTTTACGTCCGAGCCTGCCGCAGCCAGGGCGGTTATAGTCTTCGCGACGTTTGGAAAGTGGCCGGGCCAGTCCGTCGCTATATGCAGGAGCGTGCGTGACACTTCCTGGGCGTCAACGATCCTCGCCGACGCCAGACCGGGATTATCGCCCAGCAGACGATCGAGCTCTACGAGATTGCCGGTGTGGATCGCCGAGATGACGGCGACCGCCCTGGGGTCATTGGCAGGAATGTTCAACATGTCATCCTCCATCAAAATTATGCTCTGTTACTATTTCGCCGCGATCACTTCGAAGAAGATGTCGTCGATCGAGGGGCGCATAGAATATAGCATTCGGCCGCCTCAAATACTTCACAAACCATCTCGGAACAGCAAAGATTGGGGCGCCGAGTCAGCGCCGCGAGCGGTAGCGAGCGTGAACCAGGCGTCTGCGACGTTCGCTACCGGTCGCGGTACTGACCCAATCTCGCCTGGTCTGTTTTAGAGCTGATTGCAAATCAATATACTGCATACTGAAAATTATCGCAGAAATCGGCGTAGCCTTCGGAGTGCGGTGGCTCGGGATACCGCTTTGGTCGTCTCTTTCGTTGTTGCGGCGCCGGTCGTGATCCTGAGCGATAGTCTGTGGCGGCGGCGTTTCGGCGGCGATCCGCAGGTCATTGGCCAGACGATTACGCTGCAAGGCCAAAGCAGGACTGTTATTGGGATCATGCCTCGCGGATTCCAGTTCCCGGAAAGATCTGAACGACGATTGATGTAAGCCTCTCACCGCAGAGGAGCGATCATGCAAAAAAAATTCTGTTGTTGTTGCTGTTGTTTGCCGCCTTCGCGCGGAGTTCGAGCCACGCGCAAAACGGTTTGGCTGAACGAATGTTGCGCGTAGAAAAAGGATTGCTGCCTGCGGTTGTCATCAAGGGACAAAGCTCGGGGCAATCGTTAACGGAGCGGATGCGGCATTACAACCTGCCAGGCGTCAGCGTCGCCGTCATCAACAACGGCAAACTCGAATGGGCGAAAGGCTACGGCGTCGTTCAGGCGGGCGGTACGACGCCCGTGACGGCGGAGACGCTTTTTCAGGCGGCTTCGATCAGCAAGCCGGTGGCCGTGATGGCCGCGCTGGCGATGGTCGAGATGAAAAAGCTCACGCTCGATGAGAACGTCAACCTGCGGCTTAAGTCATGGCGCGTGCCGGACAATGAATTCACGACAGAAGAGGCCGTCACGCTGCGGCGTTTGGCCAGCCACAGCGCCGGGCTGACAGTGCATGGCTTTGCGGGATACGCCGCGGGCTTGCCCGTGCCTTCGACAGCGCAGGCGCTGGACGGACAGAAGCCCGCGAATTCCGCGCCCGTTCGCGTGAACGTGAAACCCGGCAGTTTGTGGCGCTATTCGGGCGGTGGCATCACGGTCATGCAATTGCTGATGAGCGATGTCGCCGGGCAACCATTTCCCGCGCTGATGCGCGAACTGGTCCTCAGCCGGATCTTCAAAGAAAGTTTTGTCGCAAGCCATGACGACGCAGATGCTGACGAAACAGTCCGGCGATTACGGACTCGGCCTGGCCCTGGGCGGCTCAGGGCGCGCTGCGACCTTTAGCCACGGCGGTTCAAACGAAGGTTTCAAATGTCACGACCTGGGCCGCCAAAACGGATCGCCACCCGGCAAGTACCGAATCGGCGCCTCAGTGATAAATGTTTTGAGCCACCTGGCGCACTCCTCCATTCCGCGCTCTTCCGAAGGAACATGGCCGAGAATGATCAAAGCTTTTTTCTTACCCGCAGTGACGCAATCTCGAGCGTATTCCACCCCCTCCCATTCTCGCGTCTCACCGATCACCAGCACATCGACATCGGGGCTGTCCAACGCCCTCATGATGCCGGGGAAGTTATTGAAACCCGGAGATAGGACCACTCGGCGCGCCGCCATCCGAGGATCGCCTATGACGCGCAGCGCGCGCGCGTTGAGGCGCCCCTGCATATTTTTCGCCAGTTCTTCCAGCGTAGTGGCAGGCAGCGAAAAGAGCCGAGGCTGTTCAGTGGATTGGCGCTTCC
>DASUFM010001065.1:0-8594 GCA_036274535.1 Blastocatellia bacterium | reverse complement strand
AAGCCGCGATCTTTTTAAATTCGATGTCCAATCTTAACGACGGACAAGACAATCCGCATCAAGCGCGCGCCAGGGCGGAGATGGTCGAACGGCTGCGGCGTCATTACCACATACGCGACGAGCGCGTGCTGGACGCGATGGGGCGGATTCCCCGCCACCTCTTCGTACCCGAAGCGCTGCAATCGCACGCTTACGGCGACCATGCGCTGCCCATTGAATTCAATCAGACGATTTCGCAACCTTTCATCGTCGCGCGCCAGACTGAATTGCTGGAAGTCACCAAAGACGACCGCGCGCTCGAAATCGGGGCGGGGTCCGGCTATCAGACCGCCGTGCTCGCCGCCGTCGCGGGCCAGGTCTACGCGCTGGAGCGCATCCCCGAACTGGCGCGCGAGGCGCAGTCCAGACTGCGGCGTCTGGGCATTTACAACGCCGCGGTCAAATGCTTCGACGGCACATACGGCTGGAACGAATTCGCGCCTTACCGCGCAATCCTGGTCGCCGCCGCCGCCCCCGTCGCGCCGAAACCCCTCATCGATCAATTGGCCGTCGGCGGCCATCTTGTGCTTCCCATCGGAACAGAAACCGAGCAGCGTCTGATCCGCATTACTCGCGCGTCTGAAGGGATAATCGAGGAAGATTTCGGCCCGTGCCAGTTCGTGAAATTGATCGGCCGTTACGGCTGGGAAAGATGAACCATGGTGGTTGGTGGTTGGCTACGATCGTATGTATATTCCTGACCTGCATTTTCTGTTCAGCGGGCGCCAACAGGAAAATGTTAGATCAGAGAGGAATATGGACAGATGACTTCTGAAGTTTTCCACCAACCACCAACCACCAACCACCAACCACTAACCACTACGCATGGAACTTATCAAAGACTTCATTGACGTCATACTTCATCTGGACACACACCTCGTTGAACTGGTCTCGCGTTACGGAACATTCTCTTACGCCATTCTCTTCGCTATCATCTTTTGCGAAACCGGCCTGGTCGTAACGCCTTTCCTGCCGGGCGATTCGCTGCTTTTCGCCATCGGCGCGCTGTCCGCCAAAGGCGCGCTAGACGTTTATACGGCCGCATTTCTGTTGATGCTGGCCGCGATCCTCGGCGATTCGACCAACTACTGGATCGGATATTTCGTCGGTCCGAAGGTCTTTCGCAGCCAGAGTTCGCGATGGTTCAACCGCGCGCACCTGGAACGCACGAACGCTTTTTACGAGAAATACGGCGTCAAGACAGTAATTATCGCCCGCTTCATGCCCATCATCCGCACTTTTGCGCCTTTCGTCGCCGGCATAGGGCGAATGCATTACCCGCGTTTCCTCTTCTTCAGCGTCATCGGCAGCTTTCTCTGGATCGGGCTTTTCACCATGGCCGGTTACCTGTTTGGCAATATCCCATTTGTGAAGCGCAATTTCACGCTGGTGGTCCTGGCGATCATTTTCATATCAATCCTGCCGGCGTTGATAGAGGCTGTGTGCGCAAGGTCGGCGAGAAAACAACCGGTGTAAGGAAAGAACGCGGAACACGCGGAAATAGCGGAACATGCGGAAAGGAGCGGAAGCCCATGTTGATCTATCCCGACGAGAGCTATGCGATTAGAGGCGCTTGTATGGATGTCTACAAGGTTTTAGGTAATGGCTTTCTCGAAGCGGTCTATCAGGAATGTTTAGAAATCGAGTTCAGCTGAGCATCATGCGCAGGGAATGAATTACCTGAAAGCCACAGGTTTCGAACTTTGCCTCCTTGTAAATTTTGGTCATCATCCACTGGCCGAAATAATTCGCATCGCGAATTCAAAAGGGAAATAACATTTTGAACTTTTCCGCGTGTTCCGCTTATTCCGTGTGTTCCGCGTTCTTTCTTAGCCGGTAACCAGCATCAGTTGCAATCGCGTTTGCACCTTTCGCATCGCGGAGGCCACTTCGGTGAAACTTTCAGCCGAGCGGGCAGGCCCCAGCAGCGGGTCTGACATCAGGAAAGGGTAATTGCCGAATCCGGCTTCGACCGCTCCCCAGAGCATTTCCACGGCCGATTCGACTTCGCCCAATTGCGCGCAGACTTCCGCGGAGATGTAGTAATGATAGGCGCTCAACTGAAGCGGCGCGGAGAGGGCTTCGGAGAGGACCTGTTTGCCGGCGTCGCGCTGGCCCTTGAGCGCGAGCATCAGGGCGCGAGCCTGCAAAAAGAATAAATCCGTGCTTCCGCCCGCGGCCAGTGACTCAAGCCGGTATATGGCGTCTCTGTCCTTGCCTTCGCAGATGTCCGTCGCCGCCAGCCAGAATTGTTTTTCAGGGCTGGCGTCGGGGCAGGCCTCGAGTTCCCGCCGCGCTTCTACGTAATTGCCCTTCTGGTATTGAAGGAAGCCGAGCATGTGCGGATAAGCCACCGGGTTGATCTCGGCGGCTTTGCGGAAGAGCGTCAACGCGATCTCCGGCAATCCGGCGTAATCGTAGGCATGTCCCATCGCCTGGTAAGCGTATTCGCTGTTAGGCGCGGCCTGCAGCAGTTGTTTGCAGATGAGCAGCGCGTTCTTCAGGTCGCCTTTCTGGCCGTAATAGAACGCCAGCCAGAAGAAAGCGGCGGGCAGTTGCGGGTTGATCTCCAGGGCCTTGCGCGCCGCCGCCTCCGCCTTGTCAAGCATCGTTTCGTCCCGCAGGTTGACGCGGGCGTTGATGTAGCGGCCGGCCAGCGCGGCCCAGGCCGGAGCGTAAGTAGGGTCGAGTCCGACCGAGACTTCGAGCATCTCGACCGCCTGACGGCGCTCGCTGGTGGCGTCGCCGAACGCCAGGCCGCGCAGATAAAACTCATAAGCCATCGGATTGCGCGCCTCGTCGTGTTTGATGGCCTCCTGCTCGCCGGTCGTGACATTGAGCTTCAAGCCGCGGATTAACTCTTCACAGATTTTGTCCTGAAGCGCGATGACGTTGTCAAATTTGAGGTCGATCCGCTCCTGCCACAGGATTTCGTTTCTCAGCACGTCCACCAGTTGCACATTGACTCGGAACCAGTCGGCGGCTTTCAAATAACTGCCCGACAGGATCGTATCGACCTGTAACTCGCGGCCCAGGGCGCGCGGTTCGACGACCTGGTTGCGGTATTTTTCGACCGCCGAAGACGGGCGGACGATCAGCGATTTGAGCGGGGCGAGTTGTGTGATGACGCTGTCGGCGAGCGCGAAGCCGAGAAAATCTATTTCGGAGTCCCCGGCCAGATTACGAAGCGGCAGGATCGCCAGGCGCCGCCGGTGCGTTCCCGTTAATGAGCCTGTCGCGGGGGCGTCCTGCGCCGTCGTCATCCACTCGGTGGTGAAACCCGACTCTGCGGACGCGGGGCCGGTTTCATGTTCGGCGGCGTACCCCTCCGGGTCTTCGAAGGCCTTGCGCAGAGCCCGCGCGAACTGCGTGGCCGACGCGAAGCGCGCTTCGCGATCTTTCGCCAGGGCCTTCATGACAACGGATTCGACGGCGGCCGGGATTTCGGGACGAGCGGTGGTTAACGGCGGCGGCGGCGTATTGATTTGATGGGTCAGCAGCGCGCCGGGCGTCGCTTTGCCGAAGGGCGTCGATCCGCTGAGCATTTCGTAAAGCACTATGCCCAGGCTGTAGATGTCGGAGCGTATGTCGATCGCCGTCCCCAGGCTTTGTTCAGGCGACATATAAGCCGGCGAGCCGATGATATTGGCGCCGGTCAGATTGGCTACTTCCTCGTCCGGCTGCGCTTCGCGCATCTTGGCGATGCCGAAATCGAGGACTTTGGCGACGACCTGCCCGTCGGCCTGCTCCTCGACCATGATGTTGTCGGGCTTCAGGTCGCGGTGGATGATCGTGGCCGAATGGGCGTCGGCCAGCGCCGACAGGATTTGCCCCATTAACTCGACACTTAGATCGATTGGCAGCTGGCCCTGGCTGAGCAGCTTCCGCAGGCTTTTGCCCCGAGCCAGCTCCATTACGATATAGGGGCCATGTTCGCTGATGCCGTAATCATAAATTTGAATAATATTCGGATGGCGCAGCGAGGCGGCGGAGCGCGCCTCGCGACGAAAACGCTCCTGCATCTTTTCGTCGCGGCTCAAAGCGGGAAGCAGAGCCTTGATCGCCACCGCGCGATCCAAACCGAGCTGCGTGGCTTCAAACACCGCGCCCATGCCTCCACGGCTGATTAATCGCTCGATGCGGTAACGTCCGGCCAACGTCGCGCCGGGTTGCATTCCATACCAGCCTACGGTGGCGGGGGCATTGGCGGGGTCGCCGGGCGCAGCCAGATTAGGATCTCTGTCCAACACCTCGTTCATTATTTTTTTCTCCAACAGGTCTGGTTTTCGTATCGAATGAGTATGTGACGCGCAACATACATCCAATTCTACGCAAAATCACCGATCTTTAGATTCACCGTTGTCCCAGCGCCATCCAGGGGGGAGCGGGACGAAATCCTCTCTGGCATATTCGTAATTAACGCCATCCTACACCTTGGCCGAAACGCTGCGCAAGAAAATCGGTCTGGCCAAACAAAATCCTCTTCGGTAAAATCCAAGTTTACTTCCCCTCACTAACAGTACCGGTTAGCTCACATTCCGGGAGCGCAATCAGGAGAATGATCAATGCAGGAGAAGGATCAATGTCATCTGCGGGTAAGTTAGCGATTCTGGTCGGCGGTGGGCCCGCCCCGGGCATCAACGCGGTTATATCTTCAGCGACAATCAAAGCGATCAATGAAGGTTTTGAAGCGCTGGGCGTTCAGGACGGCTTCAAATGGCTGGTCAGGCGCGACCTGACAAAAGTCAGGCCACTCTCGATTGACGATGTTTCGCGCATTCATCTGCGCGGCGGTTCGTGGCTCGGCACGGCGCGTGAAAATCCCACCCGATCAGAAGAGACGATGACGGCCGTCATCGAAACGCTCAAACAACACGGCGTGACGCATCTTGTGACGATCGGCGGAGACGACACGGCGTTGTCGTCCAGCACGGTGGCGGCGCGGTCCGACATTCGGACGGTCCACGTGCCGAAGACGATCGACAACGACCTGCCGCTGCCGGCGCACATCCCGACCTTTGGTTTTCAATCCGCGCGCCACACCGGCGTGGGCCTCGTGCAGAACCTGTCGGAGGACGCGCGCGCCACGCGACGCTGGTACATCGTGGTCGCCATGGGGCGGCAGGCCGGCCACCTCGCGCTGGGCATAGGCAAGGCGGCGGGCGCCACGCTGACGGTGATCCGCGAAGAGTTCGAGCATGAAACGGTGCCTTTCGCCCGAATCTGCGACATCATCGAAGGGGCGATCATCAAACGGCGCGCGATGGGGCGTCAGCACGGCGTCGCGGTGCTGGCCGAAGGCCTGATCGAGAAACTGGACCCGACCGACATGGAAGGCCTGATGGACGTGGAGAAAGACGATCACGGCCACATCCGCTTCGCCGAGATAGACCTCGCGCGCAAAGTCAAAGTCGAGCTCGAAGGCCGCTTCAAACAGCGCGGCGTTCGCGTCTCGATCAGCAATAAAAACATCGGCTACGAATTGCGCTGCTGCGACCCGATCCCGTTCGACATGGCCTATTGCCGCGAACTGGGTAACGCGGCGATCCGCTTCCTGCTCGACGGCGGCAGCGGCGCGATGGTCAGCATTCAAAACGGAATAATGGTCCCGCTGCGCTTCGACGATATTCGCGACCAGACCACCGGCAAAACGCGCGTCCGCAATGTCGATGTGACCAGTGAAAGCTACCGCGTCGCGCGCGAATACATGCTGCGCCTGAACTACAAGGACTTCGAAAATCCGGAATGGGCTGAAAAACTCGCCCGCGCGGGGAACCTTAGCGTTGAAGAATTGAGGAGAAGGTTCGCATAACTTTCATTTTCCATTTTCCATATGACATTTGTCATATGTCATTGCCTGAGCCGCGCTCCTGCGATGTCAAATGACAGATGTAATATGGAAAATGGAAAATGGTGATTGATATGGCAATAAAAAAAATAGGCATTTTAGTTGGTGGAGGTCCGGCGCCGGGAATCAACGGCGCTATTTCCGCCGTCGCGTTGGAGGCGATCAGGTTGGGCTGCGAGCCGATCGGATTCCACGAAGGCTTCGAATGGCTGTCCGAGCGTTACACCGACGAACAGCATGAACTGACGATTGACGAAGTGTCGCGCATTCATCTGGACGGCGGCTCGATCCTGGGAACTTCGCGAACCGATGTCGCGCACGACCGGCAGATGCTGGATAACTCGATAGCGGCGTTAAAGAAACTGGGAATCGAAGCTCTGGTCGCGATCGGGGGAGATGACATGCTGGCCAGCGCGGCCGCCATCGATGGCCATGCGGAAGGCGCGATCAAAGTCGTGCAGATTCCGAAGAGCATCGATAACGACCTGCCGCTGCCGGCGTCCCTGACCACGCTCGGATATGAGACCGCGCGCCAGGTCGGCGTCGGCATCGTCAACAGTCTGATGGAAGACGCGAAGACGACCGGGCGCTGGTTCATCGGCGTGACGATGGGTCGGCCGACTGGCCATTTGACGCTCGGCATCGGCGCGGCCGCGAGCGCGACCTGCACGATTATTCCAGAAGAGTTTGATCTGGATGAGTCCGGGCAGGCGACTCTTCGTCTGGCGGACATCTGCGACGTCGTCGAAGGCTCGATCATCAAGCGCCGCGCGATGGGCAAGGGCTACGGCGTCATTCTGCTTTCCGAAGCGCTCGCGGAGCGGTTCAGCCCCGAAGAGGTGACCGAATTGGAAGACGTCGATCGCGACGCGCAAGGGCACATCCGCGTGGCCGAGATAGACCTGGGCCGCAAAGTTAAGAGCGAGGTCCAGTCGCGCCTGGAAAAACGCGGCGTCAAAGTGACCATAGTCGACAAGACCATCGGTTACGAATTGCGCTGCGCGCCGCCCATCCCCTACGACGCCGAACATGCGCGCGACCTCGGTTACGCGGCGGTCACTTACCTGATGGCCGGCGGTTCCGGCGCGATGATCACGATGCAGAACGGCGAATTCAATCCCGTGCCTTTCAACTCCGTGATCGACCCGGAGACGGGTCGCGGCAGGTCTCGAAGCGTAGATGTCAGGAGCCAAAGTTATCAGGTCGCCCGCGATTATATGGTCCGCCTCGGCCCGAAAGATTTTATCGACGAGGGCTGGGTCGAAAAGCTGGCTAACGCCGGCGGAATGGATCCAGCTGAATTCAGAACTCACTTCGCAAAATTCGCTGAATAAACACCACACAAGAAGGGAGAGTTGATTTTGAAAAATAACACTTTGAAGTTGTCATTCGCCGCAATCGCCGGTCTGCTGGTTTTATGGGCTGGTCTTCGGGTGGCGGCTCAACATACACCAGCTCCGGAACCCACGAAAGCCACCGCCGTGCTCATCCCGACCGAGGGCAATAATGTACGCGGGGTGGTGACATTCACCCAGGCCGGCTCCGGCGTCAAAGTCGCGGCGCACATTGAAGGCCTCACTCCGGGCAAGCATGGCTTCCATATCCACGAATTCGGCGATTGCAGCTCGAAGGACGGTTCGTCCGCGGGCGGCCACTTTAATCCTGCCGGCGCGCCACATGCGGCCCCGGAAGCCCCACAGCGCCACGCCGGCGATATGGGCAATATCGATGCCGATCAGAGCGGAGTGGCCAACCTCGAATACGTTGACCCGGTGGCGAAATTGAGCAGCCACGGCGCCATCATCGGTCGCGGCGTCATAGTTCACGCCAGCCCCGATGACCTGAAGACCCAGCCCACTGGCAACGCCGGCGGACGCCTGGCCTGTGGCGTTATCGGGGTCGCCAAGCCTTAAACCAGGGATCGAAAACGTCAGGCATGGACAGGATGGACAGGATTTTTCAGGATTGGCCGGAGAACGGCCGACTACAGATCATTTTGAAAATCCCGAAAAATACTGTCCATCCTGTCTATTTACTTTTTGTATAGTAAGTAAATTGTTTGCGTGCGAGGCCCGCCATAGCCGAAGAACGGGCGGTCGAGCAGGTAACCCTTCAAAATGAAAGATTCCGCGTACAACCTGACATAGCCCGCCTCTTCAAAATCTTTCGCGCGCAATAAAGCCCATCTCGGCCCAACCCGGTCATCCCAGACTATCAGCGTCCCATCTGGCGATTCGCGCAATGCTTTCAGATCAACTTCGCGATCGCGGGTGAATACGAGATTCTTCCACGGGTCGCTGTCGAACAGGACGCACGAATAAGTATGGGACCAGATCAGTCGCGAGACAGGCGGTTTGTCCGGTTGTGATTGGAACCAGGAATGGGCGGCGGAGAACGCGCGCGCATCGCGTGACCATTCGGCGGCGTCCGCGTATGCGAAATTAATAAGGGCGGAGATCGCGATAATCAGGCCGGCGCACGTCGTCCTGAAAACGCGCGGAACGCCGGCAAACCGCCCCGCCATCTCGTTCCATCCGGTCAGTATGATCAAGGCTATCGCGGGCGAGATCGTCACAAGATAGCGCGGGTACCCCGCCGAACCGAGCAGTCCGTAAGCTCGCAGGATCGTGTGCAGAATGAACAGCAGCAGAAATGACGACGTGATCGTGTAAAGGCGGCGGCCTTTGAGCAGTCGCCACAATCCGTA
>DASUFM010001064.1:0-9832 GCA_036274535.1 Blastocatellia bacterium | reverse complement strand
TTTGGAGTGCGGATGCTTGGAGCCGCTTTGGTAGTCATCTTCGATTTTCAGGCGATGTCCAGTGAGGACTCATTGGGTTTTCGATCTCGGAAATCCGTAACGTCCGGGATGACTACCAAAGCGGCTCCAAGCATCCGCACTCCAAAGGCTGCCGCCGTCTCAATGGTTGATTGCCATCAGCTGTAATATGCGCGGTCTTCTAAACCTATGATGAAATAGAGATGTACAAAATAAGACTCTCACAGATTACTGAACGTGATCTTCTCGCCTCAGATGGCGCGCCGGCGCCCGGGCCGCCCAGGCTTTTGGATATCGATGGCGCCGCATTTCGCGCCGGTTTCAACCGCGCCCCATTTCTCATCGGGCACCATCTGGCCAGCCATCCGATGTTCTCTCTGCAGCGTTTGATCGAGCTCGCGAATCGCCTGCCCGAGGAGAAGATCAAATACAACGGAGCCGACATCTCGGTCGCCGCTGGCTTATATGAGGGGCCGCGCACGGGACTATCGGTCCGGGAGACGATCCAGCAGATCGAGGAATGCCGGTCGTGGATGGTAATAAATAACGTTGAACTCGATCAGGAATACCGACAGTTGCTGGATCGCTGTCTGGATGAGGTTCGACTCTTTTCCGAACCTGTTGATCCGGGCATGTTCCGCAGGGAGGGATTCATTTTTATCTCTTCTCCGGGCTCTGTCACGCCCTTTCACATGGACCCGGAACACAATTTCCTGCTTCAGATCCGCGGCAAAAAAAAGATCAGCATCTGGAATAGCGGAGACCGATCGGTTCTGCCGGAAATCACTCTCGAGAGATATTTTTCCGACGTCGACAGGCAAATAGCGTTCAAAGAGGAGTATCAACAAAAGGCCGCCATCTTCGAGCTGACGCCGGGATCAGGATTACACTTTCCGATAGCGGCTCCTCACTGGGTGCGGAATGGCGACGAGGTTTCAGTCTCCTTCAGCGTCACTTTTCGCACTCCGGCGTCTGAGCGCCGGCGGATCGTCTATTGCGCTAATGCGGATCTACGTGGGAAAGGGTTGAACCCGAGGCCGCCGGGCGCTTCGGCCTTTCGCGATTTAGCCAAGTATTACGGCTTCCGAGCGCGTAGCGGGATCAAAAGCGCTCTGGCAGGCGGGAAGAGAAGGTAAAAGATTATGCCGTTGGTTTCCGTAATTATGCCCACATTCAACCGCGCAGACACGATCAGACGCGCCATCCGGAGCGTTCAGGCGCAGACATTCAACGATTGGGAATTGATCGTCGTGGATGACGGGTCCACAGACAACACCGTGTCGCTGATCGAAGGAGTTGACCCGCGGTTGAAACTCATTCGGCAGAAGAATCAGGGAACGGCCGGGGCGCGCAACGCGGGGATGAGAGCCAGCGCAGGCTCTTATATAGCCTTTCTTGATTCGGATGATGAGTGGCTACCCCATCATCTGGAACTCTGCGTCGGATTTCTGGAAGCGTTTCCCGGAGAGCAGTTCGTCACCAGCGAGCTTTGGGAAGACCTCGGCCAGGGCCGCATTGTTAAGCATTACCGCGTGGAGGTCGAGGAACATTATCCCGGAATCGCTCGCAAGGTCGGCTCGCGAC
Organism: Blastocatellia bacterium; assembly: GCA_036274535.1. Lineage (GTDB taxonomy): Bacteria > Acidobacteriota > Blastocatellia > RBC074 > RBC074 > JAJVID01. Next base: position 8,230 of record DASUFM010001064.1, on the reverse strand, counting down.
TCCTCGACCTGCCTCACGGCGAATTGGCCGGCGAGCAGGATGCTTATCTGCGTGTTTATCAATCGCGCCGGCCGATCGGCGAATGGGGACGGGCGATCGTCGAGCGCACGCCTTACCAGAATGTATTTCATTACCGCGGCCAAATCTTTGAGAACATGCGCTGGGGATTTCTGATGTGCCTGCAACCGACCGTGATCAGACGCGAGGCTTGTGAGGCGGTCGGCCTTTTCGACGCGAATTACTATGCGGCCTCGGACTACCCATTCACTATCGAGCTTTGCCGGCGATTCCAGGCCAACTACTTTTCGATCCCGGCATGCATCAAGCACGAATTTGCCGAAGACGGGAGGTCGCTTTCCGAAAGTCACGTTGCGACAGGCAGGACGGCGCTGATCTGTTTGCAGGATATGCTGAGTTGCCTGGAGCGCTACTGGGGTAATCGTCGGGATGATCCGGAGATTTCCGCCCTGCTCGGATTCAGGCAATTGGACGCCGCGCGACTCGCCCTGGAGCGCGGTGAGCGGGCAACCGCTTTGAAATGCCTCAAGGCCGCGCGCCGTGACCACCCCGGGCTGCGCCGAGCGCGTCACCTTCAATGGTTAGTTACTCTGATTCCCGGCGCCCGCTTTTCCTGCCAGGTTTACATCGGTTTCAACAAAGCCAGTTACATTCTGGGAATGATCAGACGCAACGAAATGTCCGTCGGCGAGGCGCTGCGCAAGCTCACGCGCCGCCTTTCCAACGTGTGCCAGCGGTATCACTCGGGATACCGCCGGCAAACTCCTGAGCGCCGGAGGCGCGACGGAGATTAGCCGGCGGCGAAGCGTAGCGTAGCCGCCGGAATCGCGCATAGCCCGAGTCGCGCCCTGAAAGGGCGCGGGGACAACAGCCGATTTGCTAATCGGCCCAAGTCCGGCGTCCCTGCCGGGACGCAAAATATCTCCGTGAATCTGTCCCGGTGGTTGCGCTTCGCTCCACCACCGGCTAATTTCCGCTGCCCCTCCGGGGCATAAGAATGCATTCCTGGAGTTTGCCAGCGGTATCCCGAGCATCCGCACTCCAAAGCTTCGCCGATTTTGGCATATCTCTTGCGAACCTTACTTCTCGGTAAAACCGGCGCATTGCTTATGAGAAGTAAATTGAACGACTTCCCATTATCCATTGGCGCTGGCAGGCGGATGGAGCATTGATTTTGTGGCTTTCAGCCACATCCAGTGTGGCGGATGACCACGCTGAGATTAAATAGGTGGTGAAGTACCTGTACCCAGAATTTTTCCGTACCTCTGCCGCCCAGGAATAACAACCGGTAATAACAAATAGATAACCACGTCACATCGGACATGCCCTGACAACACCCCACAGCGACCGGGTCTGCCGAACAACATGTACGCCGCCTCGTTACGAGGTTTCCTTTAGGTTATGCGTAACTATGGGATTCGTGCGCCTACGTATAGCCATATAACACAAGAGCCATCCAGGCCTATCGGCTGTGGATGGAGTATCCATCGAGGGGGAAAGATGAAAAATCGACAGATAAGCATCCTGCGTTTACTGATCCTCACGGCGCTGGCCATGATCGGCTGCCGCCTGGGTCTGACGGCATATCGCAGCGCAGGCGCTGAAGCGCCGAAGAAAATAGCCTCTCCGCGGCCCGCAATGCGCGTAAGGCCGGCGATCGAACATCCAGAACAAACAGGACTATACAATTCGCTTGCGGCCGCCGTGACTGCGGCTCGCTATGGCGTCGAGGAGCATAAATCAGGCGGCTACGAAGCGGCCAACCCGAAGCAGAACTACCGAACCGTTTTCAAGCCAGAGGGTGTGGAGGTGATGGAATCGAGCGGGACGGAGCGCGGATGGCGGATAGGGATGGAGTTGACCGCTTACGGCTATGGCGCCACGAAGAAGGTTTTGGACCCCGCCGGACTCAAAGCCGCAGGCGACCGAATCGAATATGAGCGGCAGTCGAGCGAGGGCGCCAGGTTGAGCGAGTGGTATGTCAACCGGGCCGGCGGGTTGGAGCAAGGCTTCACGATCCAACAAGCTCCGGGAAAGAAGAAGGCCGGAGAGAAGTTGAGTCTTTGGCTGAGGCTGAGCGGGAATTTGAAGGCCCGGCCGGTCGACGGAGGCCAGGCGATCCTGCTCAACGGTAGAAGCGCCGGGGCAGGGTTGCGTTACGACAACCTGCATGCCTGCGACTCGACCGGCAGAGACTTGCCGGCGCGGATGAGTCTCGCCGGGGATCAGTTGAAGCTGGAAGTGGATGACGAGGCGGCGGTCTATCCTGTGACGATCGACCCGACATTGGCGCAACAAGCCAGGCTGACGGCCAACGACGCGGTGGATACCGACATCTTCGGCGCGTCGGTGTCAATCGACGGCGACACGGCCATAGTCGGCGCCCCGAATGACGACACCGACGCGGGAATCGATGCGGGCTCGGCCTATGTCTTCGTGCGGAGCGGGACTAGCTGGAGCCTGCAGGCGAAGCTCACCGGCAGTCAGGCGCAGGCGGGCGACACCTACGGCGCAGCGGTAGCAATAAGCGGCGATATGGCCGTGGTCGGAGCTCCGTTCGCATTTGGTGGCGCAGGCCAGGCCTACGTCTATACCCGAAGCGGGACGAGTTGGAATCAGGAGCTCCTCACCCACTCCACCGCCGGAGCTGACCGCGTCGGCCAGGCGGTTGCGGTCGATGGCAATACGGTTCTGCTCGCCGCCCCATTCACCGACCTCACCACGGGAACCGACGCAGGCGCGGTCTATGTCCTTATGCGAGGCGAGTCGGGTTGGTTCGACGCGCTGCTCACTGCCAGCGACGCGGCGACGGGCGATCAATTCGGCTCGGGGGTGGCGGTAGACGGCGATCTGATCGTGATTTCTTCTCCCTTTACCGATGTCACCGGGTTCGGCGTAGACGTGGGCGCCGCATATGTGTTCGCGCGCAACGGGTCGACCTGGAGCCAGGAGACCAGGCTCTCGCGCGCCGTTCCCCAGCAGAGCAGCTTCTTCGGTCTGAATGCGGTTGCGGTCAGCGGTAATACGGCCGTGGTCGGCGCTCAGGCCACCGATACCGCGGCCGGCGTAGATACTGGCGAGGTCACAGTATTCGTACGGCAAGCCGCTGGTAGTTGGACGAACCAGGCGACACTCGTGGCCAGTGATGCGGCGGATGGCGACGCATTCGGCGCAGGAGTCGGGATCAGCGGCGATACGCTTGTGGTTGGCGCTCCTTTTGACGACACCGACGCAGGCATCGACGCGGGGTCGGCCTACGTTTTCAGTAGAAGCGGGACGGCCTGGACCCAGTCGCAGAAACTCACCCCGGATGACGCCGCGCCCAGCGACAGTTTCGGCAATGCAGTGGCGATCAGCGGCGATAGCGTTGTGGTCGGCGCGTTTTTTGACGACATCGCCGCCGGCGTCGACGCGGGCTCGTCATATGTTTTCGCGGCGGTGTCAGCGACGCCAACGCCGACACCTACGCCGACACCGACACCTACGCCAACACCGACACCTACTCCGACGCCTACTCCAACACCTACTCCAACACCTACTCCAACACCGACGCCGACGCCTACTCCAACGCCGACACCCGTCGACCGTTACGCTGACGCCGTCTCCAGCTCCACGCTTACGAGCAATCCGGCCAACGCCATCGGCGCGCCCGACGGCAACGTGGCGACAGTCACCAGTGTATTGAGCATAGGATCATTAACTTTGGATCTAGGCGCAGGCGAGGAAGGGACCGGTAATCTGAAAGTCCACTACAGGGGTCTGTCCGCCCAACTGGCGACGACTGTAGACTTCCTGGACGCCGCCGGCCACGTGATCAGCTCCGGCCAGCTGAATCTGGTCGATGTCAGTTCCGGCGTTCATATCGCGCTGGTCAACTATTCGACGGCGCCCACGCCGTATCGCTATGTTCGGTTGCGCGGCAAATTGCTCGCGAGCTTTGGGGTGGATGCCGTTGAAGCCGTGAGCGTCGTCTCGCACTGAAGTACCTCGTACGCTGATCTAAACACTACTCTAAGTTTGGAGATGGAGAACACAAAAAGCGCAGAACAGACACAAAAAGCACATAGAATTACTATCGATAGTTTTGTGCTTTTTGTGTTTCTGCTTCTGTGCTTTTTGTGTTGAAATACCCGATGCTGCGGCTAAGGCCGTCTTCCGTTCTCCTGTTCCAAAAGAAGAGGCCCCGCGCGTAGGCCTGATACGCTTCGGGATTTTCCGCTTTGCCATTGTCGCCATGAAATCGCTGTGAGAAAAACATGATGACAGCCGCGATTCCAGGCGGCTGGCGCCGAAAGATGATCTATCGATTCGTATCTTTATTTATCCAGCAGGATCCTCAGGTCTGTATCAAACTTATGATAATTGCGCAGTTCGATCACGTTCCGCAAATAATATCGTTTGAGGTCATTGCCTAAAATTACTTCGGCGTAGATCGGCAGGAGGTAACGCTGTCCGTCAAGCGTGATCCACTCATATTCGATGGCGCGCTCCGCCAACGTGATCGGGAATCCAGGCTGGATGTCTTCCGCGGTTTGTTTGATTCTCAACACGCGTCCGCTTTCCGTATCGATCCAGATGCTCCCAGAATAGGCCGTGGTGACGGCGCGCCCGGTGTTTACGTCGGTGATTGTGTTGCCGGAAAACATCTTCTGCACCATGTAGTTGTAGATTACCGTTTGATGCCCGTGAAAAATCTCGCGCCGGATCTCTTTGAATTCGGCCTGAGATTCGGGAGAAAACAGCGCCGCCAAAATGGCGCCGAACTCGCCGGTGGAAGTCGCGCCCTTCAATTGGTCGTAGGTCATTTGGGTCGGCTTATCGTTGTAGCGCAGCAGTTTGAACTGTTCACCCGTTTTCGCGCGGTAGCTCACTTCTACTTCCAGCTTGTCCTGGCGCCGCCAATCCTTTTTTCCCTGCGTTCGCACCGAGCGCGTGACGATCTGCGTGACGACGAAGTTCGGCAGATCGTTTATAAATTCCGCGGCGTGGGAACGAGCCTGATCGAGCAAGGGAAATTTCGTCACGTCTATTTGGGGCGCGCGCCGCGTGGCCTCTTCGGCTTTGATGAATGACTCCCCGGCCTCCCGGCCAGCCCCTTTTCCCCCAAAAACGCCGCAAATAGAGAGCAAGAATGCAGCGAAGACGATCCGCTTTCTCATTGGGAGACCATCTCCTTGTGTTGAACATTGCTATTTTAATCGGGGCCATTTAATCGGGATGGATTGCCGCGCAAATATCCTGAACAGCATACGCCCGTGATCGATGAGGCGCCAGGGGCCGGATTTGTGAGACTTTGATCGCGATCTGCAGGTAAAGATGAAGTAGAACGCGACTGCGCCATTGGCATGGTCATTTTGCCGTCATCGCGGATAATGACCCGCGAACTACCACATTGGCAAGCGAAAAATTTTTGGTCTCGCTTGTGATAGGTAAAGGCGCCGAGGACTTCAGAAAAATGCGCAAGGCGCAACCTATTGGGAACCAAAACGATCCTTGAGCGTAATAGCGTGTTTGGAGGAACCAACCTTGTACGACTTAATCCGTGACTTAAAGTACGCCCTTCGCCGTCTCGCGCTTACTCCAGGGTTCACTGGCGCCACGCTGATCACGCTGGCGCTGGGAATCGGCGCGAACGCCGCAATCTTCAGCATCATCAACAGCGTATTGCTGAAGCCTCTGCCGTTCCACGAGCCGGACCGCCTGATCGGCGTCTGGCAAACGGCCCCAGGTGTCAATATCAAGGATCTGAACGCGTCCATTGCCGACTACGTGACCTATCGCGAGGATTCCAGCTCGTTCGCCGACGTCGCCATCTGGAATGGCCGGTCTGTCACCGTCACCGAGTTCACCGACCCCGAGCGTGTCGATGGAATCAGCCTGACCTTCCGCCTGCTTCCGATGCTCGGCGTGCAGCCGGTTGTCGGCCGCGAATTCACGGAGAAAGACAATGATGACAAAAGTCCTTTGGTCGTCATGCTTGGTTACGGATACTGGCAGCGCCGATTCGGCGCCGATCCAAAAGTCATCGGACGCCGCATCATGGTCGATGGCTCCGCCCGCGAGATCATCGGCGTGCTTCCGAAAGATTTCTGGTTCATGGACATGGGCCACGATCTCCTGATGCCTTTACAGTTCGACCGGTCCACGGTGCGCCTGGCGGGCTATAACTTCCAGGCGGTCGCCCGGCTGCGTCCTGGAGTGACTATCCAGCAGGCTGACGCCGATGTCGCGCGTATGATCGGCATTGAACTGAACAAGTTCCCCCCGCCTAATGGAATGAGCAAACAGATGATGGAGGATGCGCGCCTCGGCCCCAATGTCCGGCCGCTCATGGATGAGTTCCTCGGCGATATCGGCAGAAGCCTTTGGGTAGTGATGGCGACAATCGGAATCGTCTTGTTGATCGCTTGCGCCAACGTGGCCAATCTGCTTCTGGTCCGCGCGGAGGGCCGAGCGCAGGAATTCGCCATACGCGCCGCTCTCGGGGCCAGCCGTGGGCGCATCGCCCGCGAAATGTTCGCCGAGAGCCTCGCCCTTGCGTTGATGGGCGGAGGCCTCGGCGTCGGATTCGCCTTCGCCGTCGTAAAGCTGGTGTTGAAGCTTAGCCCGGCTCGGCTGCCGAGGTTCGAACAGATTTCGGTCGACTCGACCGCCCTGCTGTTCACCCTCGGAATATCGGTCGTGGCAGGATTCACGTTAGGGGCCATTCCTGTTTTGAAGCATGGCGGAATCCGTCTTGCTGAATCTCTGCGAGGAGGGGGGCGTAACGCAAGCGCCGGCCGCGAACGCAACATCGCCCGCAATACGCTGGCCATGATCCAGGTAGGCCTGGCGCTGGTTTTGTTGATCGGCTCCGGCCTGATGATACGCACGTTTCAGGCGATCCGCCGTGTGCATCCAGGCTTCAGTAACCCGGAAGAACTGCAGACCCTGCGCATTTCCATTGCGCGAACCGCCGATACCAAAGATGCGGAGATTTTGCAGATGCGACATGACCTGGTGAATCGCCTGGCAAGCATCCCCGGCGTCTCGGAGGTCAGCATTCTGGGCGGTCTGCCCATGACCGGATCTATGTCGCAGGACCCCATTTTCGCCAGCGATCATGCCTATGCGGCCAACCAGATTCCTCCGCTGCGCCGTTTCATCACTGCGGCGCCCGGCGCTTTCCACGCTCTAGGGACTCCGATGCAAGCCGGACGCGAATTCACCTGGGACGAGATTCATCAGAGCCGGCGAGTCGCAATCATATCCGAGAATTTCGCCCGCGAGTATTGGGGGACCGCACAGGCCGCGATTGGCAAGCAGATCCGCCCGAACAAGAACGATCCCTGGAGCGAAGTCGTCGGAGTCGTTAGTGACATACGGTATGACGGCGCGGACAAGAAAGCCCCAACGGCCGTGTATTGGCCGCTGCGGGCGCAGAGTTCGATGCCGCTCCTGATTCGCAGCTCCCGCGCAGGAACGGAGAGTTTCCTGACTGAAATTCGTCAGAACGTCTGGGCCGTGAACGGCAGCCTCCCGATCACTGATATCCAGACCATGAAGCAGATCTATGACAAATCCATGGCGCGAACTGGCTTCACCCTGACACTGCTCGCCATCAGCGGCGGCATGGCGTTGTTGCTGGCGGTCGTTGGGATCTATGCCGTGATCTCATACACAGTCGCCCAAAGAACCAGGGAAATCGGCATCCGCATGGCGCTCGGCGCGCAACAGGGCGAGTTGAAGAGGATGTTCGTAGGCAGAGGCCTTCTCTGGAGCGGAATCGGCGCTGCGGCCGGACTCACTGCCGCGGCCGCGCTCTCAAGGCTGATGTCGGCCCTGCTATTCGAAATCAGCCCCCTGGATCCTCTTACATACACTGCCGCCGCTGTTGGCATACTCGCGGCGGCAATGGTGGCCAGTTACCTGCCCGCGCGTCGGGTCACGCGTGTGGACCCTATCAAAGCGCTGCGGGCGGAGTAATCCGCCCGCCTGGGCGTCAATGAACGGCTCATCATATGTGGCGTCGCCTGCCTGACGTTACAAGTCAGGCCGCAACTTCATTTTTTCTCTTTGGCTGACAAATATCTATTGGCTTCTCGGCGGACTTCCTCATTCTCATCTTTTGACATCTCGTGAAGAATTGCAATTGCTTCAGGTGTTCTTAAGACGCCGAGAGTGTGAACAACTGTCAATCGTACGGGCCAATAACTGTCTTCTCTCATACTCG
>DASUFM010001063.1:0-2557 GCA_036274535.1 Blastocatellia bacterium | reverse complement strand
CAATGCGACGAAAGTGGATAAGCTGGAAATCCGCTGGCCGAGCGGAAAGAGAGAGACTGTAGAAGTAAAGGCGATCGATCGCCCATTGACGATCCGCGAAAATGAAAAATAGCTCTATTGGATCCGATTATCGCGAAGCGTTTGGAGCGCCTTGAGTCCTGATACTGCCGGCAAAATTCAAACGAAAAGCGGCGACGAGTCAAGGCGCTCCATACGCTCCGCGACTTCAGTTTAGTTTTTCGGGTTTGCGCTCTTGCGTTCTTTCTCGATCCCCTTATCTTTGAGCCGCTGCGCTTCGGCGAATTCACGAGTAGCCTCCTGCCTGCGCCCGCTCTGTTGATAGGCGCGGGCGAGCTGAAATCGCAGGTTCGCGTCATTCGGGTTTTGAGCGACCGCCGTTTCCAACGGCTGTGTGGCTTCGGCGGCCCTGCCCTGTTTGAGCAGGACCTTGCCGAGCAGCGCGCAGGCGTCGGATGACCGCGGTTGTAGTTCCAGAGCGAGTTGAGCCCTTTTGCGCGCCGCGTCGAGCCGACCTTCGGCGTCGCTCAAAAACGCGAGGTAGTAAAGAGTCCAGTAATCGCGCGGCAGGCGTTGCAATTCGCGTTCGAAAGCCCGAATGGCTTCCTGATTGCGTCCCGTGCGCAGGTACGCGACGCCCAGCGAGAAATGCAGGCGCGACAAGTCCGTTGAAAGTTTCGCCGCCGCCTCCAAAAGCGAGAGACCCAGCATTTGCTCGGCCTGCCATGCTTCGGGGCGGGCGGCCAGTCGAAATGAGGTCCGGGCCGAGGTCGTCCAGGTTGCCCGCGGACAACTGCGGCGTGTATGGGAATGAACTGGCGTTGAAAATGCCGACGCCCTGATCTTCCTCCTGCGAATCGTCGCCCCAGCGGAAGAAGAAGTTTGCTTTCGAGCTGATGTTGTAATCGACGCGAACGACCTCCTGGCGTTTACGCAACCGGTACTGATCCTGCGTGAATACGCGTACGAGTTCCGGGCTGCCGGCCACGGGCGCCGCGCCTGTGCGGTCGAGAGCGCCGATCAATTTCAGAAAGGCGGGCGCGTTCCGGTTCCATTCGCTCTGCGGCGCTATGTTGCCCGCGTATGGCTGCCCCCGATGATATTGCCGCCGGAGTCGCGGATTTGCGCCCGTGCTCGGCGTTGAAGACCGACGATTGAACTGTGATTCTCAATGATTGGTCAGTCAACTTATCTGATTCGTTCCAGCAAAGTCTGTGGCCTCACGATGCGATTTTCGAATATGGATGACAAGGTTATAGGGGCTAAGTTTCATCTCAACAGGGTTAGCTCGACAACTCCAGTATTTTTCAATGGTTTAAGATGGGGTTACAAGGTTAGAGGCCATAGGACTCCACAGATTATTTGCAATGCTACTGAGTCTTGTTACATTTTTTTCTCTTGATAGACTCCTGGTCCAGCGCAGGCAGGAGGTAGATTTAATGCAATCCGATATTCCTACGCCGGACAAATCATTGCCGGAAGATGAGAAAGCAGAGCTAGAGGCTGTTTTAGCTTCCAGTCTTTTTGTGCGCACTCCTTCATTGGCTAGTTTGCTCTCTTATCTTTGCCGAAAGTATTTTCAAGGCGAGGCCGATCTGCTGAAGGAATACACCATTGGCGTTGAAGCTTTCGGGCGCGCCCCCGACTTCGATAAAAAAGAAGATTCGATTGTCAGGGTGGAAAGTTTCGAGGCAGGGAGATTTCAGCTACGACATCCCTCTCAAACCCGGCGTGTACGAACTTCGGCTACATTTCGCCGAGACCTTTTTCGGTCCGGAGGAATTAGTGGGCGGTGAAACCAGCCGGCTGATGCGGGTTGAGCGATGGCCACATATTCATTTTTCAGGACAGGATCGCTTCCTTCGAGGATTGCGATCACATTCTGCGTGGCGGCCGGCCTGGTTTTGACCGCGACAGTAAAGCTCACTTTCCTGTCAGCCCGGAGTTCGAACGGCGCGCCGAGCTCGTTCGCGGAAGACCAATTGAAGATCTCCTCGGCCCTACGCTTCTCGCCCTGGAACAAAACGCTGAGCAGTTTCAACTTCGTCCGAAGCGATGAAGGCCAGGTAGTCTTTCAACTGCTGGGCCGAGATGAAATCGCCGTTGCCGTGCGCCGGCGCCGAGGCGGCCGCGGCCGCTGATGTCTTTTCGCCCTTGCGTTGCCCGTAAGCCGCCGGAGCGAGCATGAAGATCGCGCTGATCAAAACCAGACCGATCATCTTTACTCTATGCATGTTTTCTCCTCAATAAATAGTGAATAGCGGGACCTGCGCGGCCAGGGCGAAGATCAGAATGTTGGAATCGCCGTATGTTCAGCCTGGAAACGGAAGATAGGACTTATAGGACTTATAGGTCCTATAAGTCCTATTCACACCGGAGCGCGATCATCGGATCGACCTTCATGGCCCGGCGCGCCGGGATGTAACAGGCCAACAGCGCCACCAGAGCAAGCGACGCCGAGACGCAGATGAAGGTCAGCGGGTCGGTCGCCGTCACCTTGTACAAAAATCCCGACAATGCCCTTGTCAGCGCGAAGGCG
>DASUFM010001062.1:0-4958 GCA_036274535.1 Blastocatellia bacterium | reverse complement strand
GCAATCCGCAATCCGCAATCCGCAATCCGCAATCAGGCCGGCAGCAATCCCTTGATCTCCCGCACGACGCGTGCGACTTCTTCCTGGTCGGCGAGCGCGATCATAAAGAATTTGTAGCCCTCGCTGATACAGACCACGCCGTTGGCGAAAAACCAGATTCCATTCAACAAAGGATTGGCGCCGAGGATCAGGCTGACCGGAAAGCCGGTGACCGTCGCGCCTGAAAAAGCCGCTCCGATGAGCGTTGCGCCGGCCGCGACGCTGAACGCTCCGAGCAGAGGCGCGCCGACGTATTTTGTCATATTGCGCTGGAACTCTATGCGCCCGCGTTCGGCCTCATCGAGTTTGCCTTCCGCCAGCATTTTCTCCTGCTCTTTCAGGTAGTCGTTGTATTTTTCGGTCAATTTGCGGAGGCCGACAATGGGAAGCGCGCTGTGAAGGAACCAGTTATTGGCCGCGCCGGCGCCCAGAATCGTCACGCCAAGACTGGGGAGCGCCGACCCCAATCGCACGCCGGCGATCATGGAAAACGTCACCACCGCGGTTTTGCCAGGGTTCTCTTTTATCCAGACTCGGGCCTTTTCAACCCCGCTCACGGCGGCTTCGACCACTCGCGCGCCGCTCGCGCTCACGTTATAAGCCTGTTCCGCGCGCTGATAGTAATTTTGAGCGGCGCCGAATACCTCTCGCGCGGCGTCTTCCGCTTTGGACGCTTTATCCCTCAGGTTCTCAGTGACCTTGTATTGTTCATCGAACTTGTCGAAACGTTCACGCGCCGCGTCCGTCGCCTCGTTGATCGTGGCGCCGGCCTTTCGCGCCACGTCATTAGCCGCGCCGATCCCTTGCTCGACCTTGTTTTTCAGATCGAAGCGCTCGTCCAGATCCTTCGCGGCGCGGCGCGCCGCGTCGCGCAATTGATCAAATATGTTGTTATTCATTGAAAACCCTCCGCTGTTTTGTGTCTGCGATAATAGCTTACGCCGGGGCAAAGGTGAAAGTTCGCGATGATGGATAGGACTTATGGGTCCTATGGGTCCTATAAGTCCCATATGTCCGATTATTTCATTGACAGATCAATCTTCATTGGATAGACTTAGTGTAGATTGTACACTAAGTCTGTGTTTGATAATCAGTGAGGGGCGAATGGAAATGAATCTCGGCAATCCCGTTTTTTCAGGTCTGGCGACGGACCTGTATCAATTGACGATGGCGGCGGCCTATCATGCGAATGGGCGCAACGAGCGCGCCAGTTTCGAGTTGTTCACTCGCAAACTTCCGCAGGGGCGTTCGTACCTGGTTGTGGGGGGACTGGAGCATGCGCTCGATTACCTGCGAGGCTTGAGTTTTTCGGCTGATGAGATCGAGTATTTGCGAGGGCTGCCCTCGTTCAGTCATGCGTCGCCGGAATTTTTCGATTACCTGCGCGGATTCCGTTTTACTGGCGACGTATGGGCGATGCCCGAAGGGACCGTGGCGTTCGCGGACGAGCCTTTGTTGCGGGTGACGGCGCCTCTGATCGAGGCCCAGATTGTCGAGACCTATCTGCTCTCGACGATCAATTTTCAGACTCTGATTGCGACCAAGGCCGCCCGCATAGTCGAGGCGGCGCAAGGCCGCGGGATAATCGAATTCGGGGCGCGTCGCGCTCACGGCTTCGGCGCGGCGGTTTACGCGGCGCGGGCGGCGTTCATCGGAGGCTGCGCCGGCACGTCGAATGTCGAAACGGGCAGGATGTTCGGGCTCCCGGTTTACGGCACGGCCGCGCATTCATTCACCATGGCTTTCGATCGCGAGATCGATGCGTTCCGCGCTTACTTCAAAGTCTTCCCCGAAAGTTCTACGCTGTTGCTCGACACATACGACACGATCAATGCGGCGCGCCTGGCGACCGAATTCGGGCCGGAACTGCGAGGCGTGCGATTGGACAGCGGCGATCTGCTTGAGTTATCGAAACAGGTAAGAGCCATCCTGGATGAGGCGGGAATGCGGCGGACGAAGATTTTCGCCAGCGGCGATCTCGACGAGTTCAAGATAGCCGGTCTGATCGCGGCCGGAGCGCCGATCGACCTTTTCGGCGTCGGCACCGACCTCTCGACTTCGCGCGACGCGCCCGCGCTTGGAGGCGTTTACAAACTCGTCGAAATCGATTTCGACGGTCGGGTGTCGCCTAAGATGAAATTGAGCCGTGACAAGGCGACCTATCCATATCGCAAACAGGTTTGGCGCGGGACCGCAAGCGACGGTTCGTTCGCCGGCGATATCATAGGGAAGGCGGATGAGACCGATTTGCCGGGAACGCCGTTGCTCGAGCTTGTGATGCGCGACGGCCGTATAACCACGCCGCTCCCCGGCATACGGGAAGCGCAGGAACGCGCGCGAAGACAACTGGCTTCTTTACCAGCGTCGTATAAGAGATTGACCGAAGCGCAGGCGTACCCGGTCCGTTATAGCGACAGGCTGGAGCAAGGAAAGATGGCTTTGCAGAAGGAGTTTGAAAAACAGAAATGCGCTGTTTAAGGAAAAGAATATCAGCCACGAATGAACGCGAATATTCACGAATGGACGGTGGCGAGAGGGCGAATCACATGAGACCGCTCGCTACCGCCTGCGGCGCCGACTAATAGCGAGGTGAGATAAAGATGGTTTTTTTTGACGTTGACACTCAGCGAGATTTCATGGATTCCAACGGAGCGCTCTACGTGCCCGACGCCGAGGCGATACGGCCGAACGTCGAGAGATTGCTGCGCGCCGCGGGCGATCGCAAAGTGACGACCATCTCTTCGCGGTGCGCGCACGAGCCCGGCGATCCGGAGTTCGAAATATTCCCGCCGCATTGCCTCGACGGCGAACCGGGCGCTGAACGCGTCTTCGCCGGCCTGCCGGGTCTGCCGCGCCGCGAGATTGCGGTCGACGCCACGGCTGACCCGCAGGCGCAAATCCAGCCCGCGACGCATTACGTGGTCAAAAAGAAGGTTTTCGATCTTTTCTCTAATCAATGGCTGGAGGGATTGCGGCGGAAAGGCGAATTCAAAGGCGAATCCTGCATAGTCTTCGGCGTCGCCACCGATTACTGCGTGCGGGCCTGCGCCCTCGGACTCGCCCAGGCGGGCGCGCGCGTTTTACTCGTCGAAGACGCGGTTCGCGGCGTCGCCGGCGAGACGACTTCGCGCACAATCGACGAAATGCGCGCCGCCGGAGTTGAATTCACATCGACTGATGAAGTATTGAAGAAGCTCATTTAAGATTCGGGATTCATTACATAACTTGAGAAGGAGAGACCCTGGCGAATGAGCAAACTCAGCGATTACCCTCAACCATCAGTCACCGTAGATCTGGTGATCTTCACCATCGCCGAAGACGATCTGAAAGTTCTGCTGATCAGGCGCGGGCAGGAGCCTTTCAAAGGGCGATGGGCGCTGCCGGGCGGCTTCGTTGACATCGACGAATCTTTGGAGCGCGCCGCCGCCCGCGAATTGCAGGAGGAGGTCGGCGTGACCAACGTTTACCTGGAACAGCTCTACACTTTCGGCGAACCGAAGCGCGACCCTCGCGGGCGGGTAATCAGCGTTTGTTATTTCGCGCTCGTCGACGCCGAACGCCAGCGGATAGTCGCGGCTTCGGACGCCGCCGAAGCGCAATGGCATTCGGTCTTCGACGCGCCGAGGCTGGCTTTCGATCATGCGAAGATCCTGGATTACGCGGTCTGGAGGCTGAGAAACAAGATCGAATGGACCACCGTCGGATACGAATTGCTGCCGAAGAAATTCACGCTCTCGGAATTGCAGCGCGTTTACGAGATCATTCTGCAGCGCCCGGTGGACAAGCGTAATTTCCGCAAAAAAATCATGGCGCAGGGCCAGGTCGTCGAACTCAACGAAACCCGCTCCGATGTGGCGCACCGCCCCGCGCGCCTTTATTCATTCCGTAAGCAGTAAAGAAATTATAGCCACAGAGGCACGGAGACACAGAGACAGGAGAGAGATGAAGGGAAAGAGAGAAAAAGCGACGCTCTATACATGCGATCTCTCCGTTCTTTCCTTTCTTTTTCTCTGTGCCTCTGTGCCTCTGTGGCTGTTTATCCGTACTAAGACAAATTCAGCAATCGTTTGAGGGAGCCTCCGAAGATCGCCCGCGCCTGTTCTTCGCTGGCGCCGATCCGGCTCAAAGCGTCGATCTGGGCGTCGAAGACGCTTGAGACCCAGCCGCGCGGAAAGAATGAAGAATCCGTGCCGAAGAGCAATCGCTCGCTCCCGACCGCGTCAAGCGCGCGTTTGAAAACCGTGGGCAAATCGACAGGCGCCGCTTCGTATTTCATCCATTTGTTTCCGCTCGAAGTGTCTAGGTAAACGTTCGGGCAGAGATCGGCCAGCATCATCGTTTCGCGGAACATTCCGGCGCCGAAATGCGGAATGATGAATTTCGTTTTTGAGAATTCCGCCGCGAGCCTGTAAATATCCAGCGGGTTCGATCTGCGCATGTCGAAGGGGCTGGGCAGTCCGAGTTTCCTGCGCACGCCGACTGAAAGCGCGCCGCAATGGACGAATACCGCGGTTCCCGGCCTCTCGCCGGCGAGCGCGGCCACGGCCCGGGCGCCTTCGTTTTCGGCCATCGAGTAATGATGCATCGCCGGAAACAGGCAGGCGACCCGCAATCTCAGATCGTCAAAAGCCCGGCGCGCCTGCGATTCGGCGTCCGGTTTCGTCGGGTCGAACATAAACGCGCCGGCGATTCGATTCGGGAAAGCCGCCACCGCCGCGGCGACTGACTCTTCATCGCCAGGGACGCTGGCCATCATCAAGGCGCGGGAGACGCCGTGACGGTCGAATTCCGCCGTCCAGATCGCCGCCAACTCGTCAGGGGAGCGCGGCGGCATTGTCCAGCCGGTCAGGTCGCCGGCGCGCTCTATGGCGTTCGACTCTTTGCCGAACTGCGGAGATTGTCCTGCGAGCGTCTCGAAA
>DASUFM010001061.1:0-4031 GCA_036274535.1 Blastocatellia bacterium | reverse complement strand
CGGCGCCAGCCCAGGGCTTGAGCCACGCTGCAAACATTTGACTTATATCCGCTGCAATGTGGGAAGAAAGCCGTATTTACAAAAACAGTGTAAGATTTTCGTTCGGTTTGACTGCTGTTATGTTCTTTAGTTACACACTGACAAATGGAAAATATTTTTCTTTTACCCTGTCAGTATCCTATGGATTTGCCGTCCAGCCGCGGATCGCTCGCGCCCAGTCGCACACCGGTATTGTCCTCGATCATCACTCCTTCAGCGTCGCCCATATAGCGAGGTTTGCCGAATTTGTGTCCCATCGATTGCAATCGGTTCAATACGTCCGGCGCCAGTCCGTAAGGTTCATAAGTGATCTGATCGGGCATCCACTGGTGATGTACGCGCGGCCAATCGACCGCCTGCTGGATGTTCATTCCGTGATCGATGATATTGACGATCACCTGAGTGACAGTGTTGATGATTGTGGGGCCGCCGGGACTGCCGACCGCGAAGTAAAGTTTCCCGTCTTTCAACACGATCGTCGGCGTCATCGAGGAGAGGGGGCGTTTGCGGGCCGCGACGGCGTTGGCTTCGCCCTGTATCAGCCCGTAATCGTTCGGCGCGCCCGGTTTGGCCGCGAAATCGTCCATTTCGTTATTGAGCAGAAAGCCGGCGCCCTCGACCGTGATCTTGTTTCCGAAACTGTCATTGATCGTATAGGTGTTCGACGCGACATTGCCGTCTTTATCGACGACCGTGAAATGCGTCGTCTCCGGGGATTCGTAAGGCAGAGGGTCGCCGTTTCTGACGACCTCAGATGTAGAGGCCTGTTCGGGATTGATGGTCTCGGCCACTTTGTCGGCGTATTTGCGCGAAATCAGGCCGGCCACAGGCACTTTGACAAAGTCGGGGTCGCCCATAAACTGCGCGCGATCGGCGAATGCGCGGCGCATCGCCTCGACCATCGTATGAATCGCCTGTGACGATCCTGCCCCCATCGATTTCAGGTCGTAACGTTCAAGGATGTTCAACATCTCCAGCATCGCGACGCCTCCCGAGGACGGCGGCGGCATCGTGATGATCTCGTGTCCGCGATAGGTCCCACGCAACGGTTCGCGCTCGACTGGCTTGTAATTTTTCAGGTCTTCCACAGTCATCCATGGTTTACCGCCGTTGGCCGCTCGTTTCATCGTTTCTTCGATCAACTGAGCAGTCCTGCCTTCGTAGAATTCGCGCGGCCCCTGTTTGATCATCCGCTTGAAGACCGCCGCCAATTCAGGCTGTTTGAAAATCTCTCCGGCCTCATAAGGATTGCCGTCCCGCAGGAAGATTCGCTTCGTTTCGGGATACCGTGAAAGCTGTTTGCTTGCGCCTTTCAGGCTGCGTTCGAGCTGATACCAGACCGGGAAGCCTTCGGCGGCAAGTTTACGCGCGGGCTCGGCGACCTGAGCCCACTTCATAGTGCCGTATTTTTCCAGGGCGTAAGCCAGGCCGGCGACCGTGCCCGGGACTCCGGCGGCCGCGTGACCGTAGGTCGAAGACTCGTCGATATATTCGCCCTTCTCGTTGAGATAGACGTTGCGATGAGCCGCGGCGGGCGCCATCTCGCGATAATCGATCGCGGTCGCCTTGCCGTCAGCCCGGCGAATCATCATAAATCCGCCGCCGCCCAGATTCCCCGCCGACGGCCATACGACCGCCAACGCCAACCCGACCGCCACGGCGGCATCAACCGCATTGCCGCCGCGCTTCAATACGTCGACGCCGACCTGTGATGCGATCTCGCTGACCGAAGAGACCATTCCGTTTTTGCCGCGAACCGGCGGCCGCGAAGCGGCATGTGTTGAAATAGACCGGCTGAGTCGCTCAGGCATGGCCGTGAACGAAATCAGCAACGCGAAGCAGAGAAGAGCGGAAACTGGTTTTTTGATTTTCATAAGAGTTAAACAGGTCGCGATGCGACGCTTTGAAACAATGAAAATAGGACAAATAGGACATATAAGACAAATAGGACCTATTTGTCTTATATGTCCTATTTGTCCTATTCGTGATATGCCAATAATCAATCCCTGGGATACAAACTGAAGAACAACGCCTCGATCTCGTCCGTCCTCTCGCGTCCACGGGTGATCAGATCGGTGATTTCGGTCCGCTGCCGGCGGCTGAAATCTTCGTCGCTGAGCGTCATCAGATCGGAGAGCAGGGTGTAAGCCGCTCCGCGCATCGCGGTCATCGCCAGTTGCGCGCCAGTAGCCACGTCGGCGAAGGCGGTCGGATTGCCGATCTCGGTCAGTTCGTTGAGCAGTTCCAGAACCTCCATCGAATTTCGCGCGATCCGCAAAGGCGCCGACACCGCGTTTTTGGTCGCCTGTTCCAGCGCCATCGCGCGAGCCAGGCGTCCGGCCTCGGTCTCGCGCGGCAGGGCGAGGGCCTCGGCCACCTGTTTGCGGCCCTTGGATTCCTCGGCGGAGGCGTCGCGCAGATCGGCGCTGAGTTGATCGAGTTGATCGAGAACTCCTCGCGCCTCTCCTTCGGAGGATTTTTTCTGGTCGATCATCAGGTTGCAGACCAGTTTACCCAGAGCGGCGGCGAGAGAGCCCGCGATTGCGGCGGCGCCGCAGCCGTCCAGCGCCGCATTGACCCGCGCCTCATTAGCCACAACGTTGTCTTCCGCCCAGCCTTCGACCTCGGTCGCGACGTTGACTTCAACACTTGTCCCGGCTTCCCCGGGGGACAGGACGACGCGCGGCGACACGATGTCGCCCTCATATTCAAAATCGGGTTCGAGCTTCGACAATTCGGCCGACAGGCGCCTTTCGAGAATCAGGTCATTGCTGAAATTCTCGATCTGCAGATAGAACTCGGCGCATGCGTTGAGCGCGGCTTGCGGGACGAGGCCGACGATTTCGGTTCCCGCGACCGCCGCGCCGTAGCGCGCGGCCTCGCGTTTGACCATCTCGAAGGCGCGGAAGATCGGCGTCTCTTCATAATCGGTCAGATTCATCGAGACCTGCGCCTGGTTACGGCTCTTGAGCTCCATCCCGAGCGCTTTGACGTTGAACAATCCGCCGTCGCTGCCGCGCACCGCCCTGGCGATTTTCCCGGCCACGGCCGGATCGTCCGTCGTCAGGTTGACGTTGAAAGCGATAAGCGGCGACCGCGCGCCGACGGCCATTGCGCCGGCCGTCGGATGAACGCGGCGGAATCCGAAATCGGGCTTGCGGTTAGGATCGTTTTCGATCGAATGGCGAAGGGCCTCGAATTCCCCGCGCCGGATGTTCGCCAGATCGATTCGGTCACGGCGCGTCGCGGCTTTTTCATAAAGATAGACGGGAATGTTCAACTCGTTCGCGATACGCTCGCCGGCGCGTCGCGCGATCTCGACGCATTCCTCCATCGTCACACCTTTGATCGGCACGAACGGCAGCACGTCGAGCGCGCCCAGCCGAGGATGCTCGCCGGCGTGAGCGTTCAAATTGATCAACTCCACCGCGACGGCGGCGGCCCGGACGGCGGCTTCGACCACCGCTTCGGGCTCGCCAGCGAAAGTGATCACGGCGCGGTTGTGATCGGAATCCAGCGAATAATCCAGCACAGCCACGCGCGGAACCGCCGTGATAGTTTTAACGATCAGTTCGACCTTTTCGCTGTCGTTACCCTCACTGAAATTCGGAATACATTCGACGATCTTTTTCATAGGGACTCACCTCATAGTAAATAATGCCAACCGGCGGTCGCTCATCAATGCCTTCGGTAGTCGAAGAAGAACCCGAAATTTGAAAAAGTGTCTGGGGAATCCGCGCGTAGTTTAGCCTAACTGCCGAGGCCGAAGATAGAAGATCGAGGATGTAAGATGGAAGATCGAGGATGGAAGATGGAAGATCGAGGATGGAAGATGGAAAGAGTTCTTACGATCCTCGATCTCCGATCCCCGATCCTCGATTTCCTTTGAAAATCCGGATTACTTGGCGCGTTCGATGTAGCGGCCTTCAGTCGTATCCACGCGAATCTTCTCACCCTCTTTGATGAAGGCCGGGACCTGAATAGTGATGCCG
>DASUFM010001060.1:0-3686 GCA_036274535.1 Blastocatellia bacterium | reverse complement strand
GAGTTTCTCGATGGCGAAATTGGAGGCGTTGTTGAATGTGATCACCGTGCCTCCGGCTTCCATGAATTCGCGCAGGGCTTTGACGCCCGCTTCGCCCAACCCTCCGGCGTATTCCGCAGGGTAGGCGCCGGCGCCTCTTTCTTCGGCGGCGGCCGCCCCGCGGACGGCCGCCGCGGCGGGTAAACCGTTGACCAGCGCGTTGACGGATTGATCTGGAATGATGATCGCGTCGAATTTGGCGTTCAGATTTCCAGCGCGTACTTCGGCGTCGCGTAGCGAGGCGTAGGGGAACTTGTATTGATCGAACACCCAGCGCGTCCAGCCTTCGTCCATTGAGGGAAGATGATTTTTATAGAGCGCCACTCGCAATCCGGCGTTGGAGCGCACGCGGGATTGAATGACCAGCGCGGCCGGTTCGGGCCTTGTTTCGACTGTGAAAGGCTCTTCAATGAAGACCGACTTGACGTTCATCAGCAAATTGAGCGAGTGCGCCGTCACGTCGTAAGGCCGCTTCGGCGGCCCTCCGGGATATTCGCGCAGGTCGGGATAGACCTGTGACTCGAGCAGCGTTTTCGCGAACGCGCCGTAAGGCTGCCTCATAAAGATTATGTGCGTTCCGGCGTCGTATTTCTTTCCGCCGGCGGTGAACTCCCTGCTCGCGCGCATCACTTCGACCCCGCCGCGCCTGAGTATGCTGAGCGCGCGGTCGAGGCCTTCGATTTTGTAATAGTAGACCACGTCAGACGAGGTCGAAGGTTCGCCGGTGACGTTCTTGACGATCTGTTCGCCCTGCTCGTGCTTTTCGTTGTCCGTGCCGCTCACCTGTTTCAAGCCTTCTTTGATGCGTTTGAGAGCGTCGGTGATAGACGGCGGCGTCTCCGGTTCGGGCAGCAGTATGGCGAAGGGCATGTCCGCGGCTTCGACGGCGCGTTTGCTGATTTCGTAATAATTGCGCAGGTAAAGTTCGCGATGGCGGGCGGCGTGATTGAGCAGCGCCATCGCGCCGGCGCTTTGATAATCGACTATGTCGCGCAATGTCCACTTGCCGCCGGCCCAGGGCCGAGGGAAGTTCCAGGACGCTTCCTTCGCGTTGTAATTGAACCCGCCGCCGAGCCGGTCGAAGGGAACTTCGACCGGAGTCGCCAGCCGCGCGCTTGCGGTCTCTGACAGGACGCGTAAACCTGCGTGGTAATGCGCGTAGGCCCGGGCGGGCGACCACGCGTCATACATGGTATTGAAAACCACTCCGGCCTTGCCCTGTGAAATCACTTCCCATGCCATGGAGGTCCCCAGCGCATTGACGCCCGCGATGATCGCCGGGTCTATATTCGGCTCCCACGGCTCCATGTATGGCGGGACGAAGAAACGCGCGGCGCCGCCGCCCATCTGGTGAATGTCGTGCAGGATCTGGGGGCGCCAGACGTTGAGAATTTTGTCCACTGTGAGTTGCGTTTCGACCTGCGTGAAAGCATACCAGTCGCGGTTGTTGTCGTGGCCGGTGTAATGATGATAAAGCTCCGGCGGCGAGGAGCCTTCGGCCGGCGTGCCGAGCGTCTTTTGATACCAGTCGGCGACGATGTCCGTGCCGTCAGGATTGAGCGAGGGCACGAGCAGAATGATCACGTTGTCGAGGATCCTCTTGACCTCCGGCGTGTTTTGCGAGGTCAATTTGTAAGCCAGTTCGGTCGCGGTGAAGGTCCCGCCGACTTCCGTCGAGTGTATGCTGCAGGTGATGACGACTACGGTCTTTCCTTTGCCTAGCAATTCATTGATCGCAGACTCGCTCGCGTTGGCGAGCAGGCGCGGGTCTGACAGTTTGCGTTGAATATCCTGGAACTCGTCGAGCCTTTTAATATTTTCGGGCGACGAGATCGTGGCGACGACGAACGGCCGCCCCAGAGTCGTTTTGCCGAGAGTCTCCAATTTGATGCGGTCGCTCGTTCTCGCCAGTTCGCCGAAATAGGCCAGGAATTGATCCCATTTTGCCAGCTTGCGTTCTTCGCCGATCTTGAACCCGAGCGTGGTTTCCGGCGGGGGAACGTTAATGACGCCCGGAGTCTCCCGATTCTGGGCGCCGGCGCCCGGGACGTACGAAAAACCGTACATGAGAACGTACAAAACCAGCGCGATCAGCGTAAAGTGGCGTTTTCGCAACATTTTTTTGACTCCATTTCGCCGCTTGATAGGGGGCTTGATTTCACTGCCCGACCTCGGTAATGTATTGTCCGCGAACGCGAGATGCAAGCCTCACTTGATCTCAATATTTCTCGATCTCCTCAAATATATCGCAAAACTTACTTAGATTTCAGAGTTGGAAAGAGTATGAAAATATTTATCCCCCTGCTCCTGGTGGTATCGATTTTGGCCATATTGGCAGGCTGCGCCCAGGTTCAAATGGGCGACACTAAAATGTCCGTCGGGTTGGCGTCGTCAAAGAAATTACTGGTCCCGCCGTCGAAGGATCGTTCGGCCGAATTGAAGGCGCGATACGTCGCGCCGCGCGCGCTCGGCGATTTCACGGAAGCGTTGACCGCCGACGGGCGCGATTGGCATAAGCATGGGGTCTATGTGGAAACATTGGAGGGCGGTGAACCCGTGGCGATGCTGAATGAAGACACGCCATTTAACCCGGCTTCAGTTATAAAACTGGCCACGTCGCTCGCGGCTTTGAACAAACTCGGCCCGAATCATCGCTTTCACACGGACCTGTTGGCGAATGGAGAGATTAACGAGAGGACCGGCGAATTGAACGGCGATCTGATTCTCTTCAGCGGGCGCGACCCGTCATTCTCTATTTCAGACGCGAAGCGCGCCGGCGAGTCGTTGCGCCACTTCGGCGTGCGGCGAGTCAACGGAAGCCTGGTCGTCATAGGCGATTTCAGTTGCAACCTCAATTCGCGGACCGACACTTCGGCGGAGGTCTTCGAGGGCGCCAGCGGCGTATCATTCCGCGATCCGATCAGATACGAAGATTACAGCAGCCAGCCCCGTGGGCGGTTGCTTGTCACGGTGGAATCCGACACGCTGTTGCGCATAATTCAATATCAGAACGCGCACAGCGTGAATTCAATGGCCGATACGCTGGCCGGTCACATCGGGGGGCCGCAGTACGTCAAGGAGTTCCTGGTCGAACAGGCCGGGCTTTCTTCCGACACGATCCAGATAGCCACGGGATCGGGGCTGAATGTGAATCGTATGTCCGCGCGCGACACCGTTAGAATGCTGCGCGCGATGGTTAACTGGCTTGATAAGTACAACCTCAGACCGGACGCGGTAATGGGGATGGGCGGAATCGATCCCGGCACGATGCGCGCCAGATTCTCAGAAAGGGGATTCGCCGGCAGCATCATCGCCAAGACCGGCACGCTGACCACGACCGACAGCGGTATGGCGAACCTGGCCGGCGTTATGCGTACCCGTGACCGCGGAACTCTGCTGTTTGCGGTCTATGACAACGCCGAATCCCGCCACATCCGTCCTCTGCGCAAGGTCCAGGATGTATTTCTCAAAAACCTGATGAACGAACTGGGCGGCCCCGCGCCGGATAAAGAGCGCAGCCTGACGAGCAATGGCGACCGCCTTCAGGGCAGGATGATATTGGCGGAATAATGGGTTATCATCTATTCTGAGACAGGGTAAATAGGACAGATAGGATAAACAGGATAGATATATCTGTCCTGTTTATC
>DASUFM010001059.1:0-2876 GCA_036274535.1 Blastocatellia bacterium | reverse complement strand
CTTCCGTTTCGGCGATGGTCTCGATCAATTCGGCCAATTCAGTCGGATCGCCGCCGATCGGAATCTCGAAATATGGCGCGAGTTCCAGCGGCGTCATCTTCATCGCGTTTTCGACGTCGGACGGCCGCGCGGCCTTGATTTCAATGGCGTCAATGGCGGCCGCGCCCACGCGCCTCAGATTGAACTCGCTGATCCTGTTCAGATCGGAAGAAAGATCCGCGCCGCCGAGGGCGCTCAATCGCCAGACTTCGCCTTCTTTCGAAGGGCCATCCGGCAGTATTCCTTCCACTACTTTTTCAAACTCATCCAGCCTCGCAACCGGCGCGACGAATCGTCCGAGCGCCCAGCCATATTCGGCGCCTCGATACTCCGCGTATTTTCGCGCCGCCGAGGCCATATCGAGCGCGGCGGGCGGAAACAGCCCTGCGTAATCAATTAAACCTGACAACAAATCTCGAAGCGAAGAGTTCATCTTTTACCTCAGTTGCGGCTGTAGCAGCGCGTCAAGCTCGCGCGAATCAAAATGTTTCTTCAGCCCCCGCCAGCAATCAAAGTAATCCTTCTGCAGCGCATCGGTTTCCATGGCGAATTTCGTCGGGCGAATTACGTAGCGGGATTCGAACATAAACGCCAGCGTGTTCTCGTAACGCTGCGGCTTCAGATCGGCCTCGCCGGCCTTTTCAAAAGCGTCGGCGTCAGGGCCGTGGGCCGACATGCAATTGTGCAGGCTGGCGCCGCCGGGCGCGAAGCCTTCTTCCTTCGCGTCATATTGGCCGAAGATCAGGCCCATGAACTCGCTCATCACGTTGCGGTGGAAGTAAGGCGGGCGGAACGTGTGTTCGGCCACCATCCAGCGCGGCGGGAAGATCACGAAATCGACGTTGGCCACGCCCTGCGTGTCCGACGGCGAGGTCAATACGGTGAAGATCGATGGGTCGGGATGATCGAAGCTGACCGTGTTGATCGTGTTGAACCGCGCCAGGTCGTATTTGTACGGCGCGTAATTGCCATGCCAGGCGACCACGTCCAGCGGCGAATGATCGATCGCGGCCTCCCACAGATTACCCTGGAATTTCGCGACGATGTGAAAATCGCCTTCGCTTTCATCGTAGGCGGCGACAGGCGACAGGAAGTCGCGCGCGTTGGCGAGCCCATTGGAGCCGATCAGCCCGAGTTCGGGCAGGCGGAACTGCGCGCCGTAATTTTCGCAGACGTAGCCGCGCGCTTTCCCGTCGGGCAATTCAACCAGGAACTTTAAACCACGCGGCAGGACGCAAATTTCGCCCGGCGCGACATCCAAAACGCCGAGTTCCGTGCGGATCAGCAAAGATCCCGATTGCGGAACGATCAGCATTTCGCCGTCGGCGTTATAAAAGAAGCGGTCGCGCATCGAGGCGGCGCAGGCGTAGATGTGAATCCCGGCCCCCGCCTGCGACACCAGATCGCCGCAGCCGGCCATGGTGATCAAACCGTCAATGAAATCGACGGGCGTGGAAGGGAGTGGCTGTGGGTCCCATCGCAATTGATTCGGCGTGACGGGCGTTTCATTGAAAGGCGAACTTCGCAGCGCATTGTTCGGAATTTGCCTGAACGGTTTGTGCGTGACCGAAGGGCGGATGCGGTAAGTCCAGGTCCGGCGGTTGGTCGAGCGCGGCGAAGTGAACGCAGAGCCGCTGAGTTGCTCGGCATACAGTCCATAAGGGGCTTTCTGCGGAGAGTTCTGACCGACAGGCAATGCGCCCGGAATCGCCTCCGTCGCAAATTCGTTTCCGAATCCTGATTGATAATGAATCTGCATCGCCATAAGACTTAAAGCCACAGAGTCACAGAGACACAGAGAAAGAAAGACAAGAGGACAAGGAAAAGGGGAAACAGGGAGAAAAGAAGACGAGGAGAAAGTCTTCCTTGCGCCCTTGTCCACTTGTCCCTGCGGCGCCTCTGTCTCTTCATCTCTGTGTCTCCGTGTCTCTGTGGCAATTCCTAAATCAGATTTCCGCGTTTCGCCTGCTCGCGCTCGATGGCCTCGAACAAGGCTTTGAAATTGCCTTTGCCGAAGCCTTGCGCGCCCTTGCGCTCGATGATCTCGAAAAACAGCGTCGGCCGGTCTTCGACCGGTTTGGTGAAGAGTTGCAGCAGGTAACCCTCTTCATCGCGGTCGACCAGAATGCGAAGCTCGCGCAAGGTTTCGATATTCTCGTCGACCCTGCCGACGCGATCGGTCAACATTTCGTAATAGCTGTCTGGG
Source organism: Blastocatellia bacterium (assembly GCA_036274535.1). GTDB lineage: Bacteria > Acidobacteriota > Blastocatellia > RBC074 > RBC074 > JAJVID01. Next base: position 631 of record DASUFM010001059.1, on the reverse strand, counting down.
ACTTCCAGAAACTCCACGCCGTTGGCGCGCAGTTGGCGGATGGTCGCGATAATATCCTTCGTCAGGAGGGCTATGTGCTGGACGCCCGCCGCCTGGTTGAACTCATTGTACTCCTCGACCTGGCTCTTGCGTTTGCCGGGCGCGGGCTCGTTGATCGGGAACTTGATGCTTCTGGACTCATTCGCCATGACGATGCTGTTGAGCGCCGTGTATTCGGTAGAAATGTCCTTGTCGTCGAAAGTCATGAAGCGCTCCAGACCCAGCACGCGGCGATACCACTCCTCCCAGACCTTCATCATTCCGTACTCGACGTTGGCGACGTAGTGGTCCAGCCGAAGCAACCCCGCATTGCGTCCGGGAGCGCGCGATTCGACGAAGTCCGGCATGAACGGGCCGTCGTAATTACGCTTCGAGAAAAACGAATGGATGGTGTCGCCGTAAATCCTGACCGCCGCGCGCCGCGCCTCGCCACGGTCGCTCTTGATCGTATACGGCGCGACCGCGGGCTCGGCGCCGCACGCCAGGGCTTCTTCAAAAGCGAAATCGGCGTCGTCGACCTCGAATGCGATGTCGCGCACGCCGTCCCCGTGCTTCATAATGTGCACGCTCGAAAGGTCCCGCGAAGTGTACG
>DASUFM010001058.1:0-2600 GCA_036274535.1 Blastocatellia bacterium | reverse complement strand
GTCGGACGGCGCGACGTGAAAGGAAGTGTTGCCCTGCTGCCGTCGTTCGACGCCTGTAACGTATCGCTCGGCGAGCAAGGTTTGCATGAAAGTCACGCCGGTCGCGAGCAGCGAAGCCTCGACTACCTGGCCACGACCGGTCTTCTGTCTTTCGTATAGCGCGACCATGGTTCCGAAAGCCGCATGCAGCGCCGTTCCGAAATCCTCGAAGGGAACCACGCTGCGGACCGGCGCGCCGGGAAATCCCGTGAGGCCCATCGCGCCTGACATCGCCTGCGCCACCGGATCGAAGCCGACGCGGTTGGCGTAAGGCCCTTCGGCGCCGAAGGCTGAAATCTGTGTGAGGATGATGTCCGGTTTGATCGCGGCTAGCGAGTCGTAATCGAGCTCCAGCTTGCGCAGGACGTTCATCGGCAGGTTGGCGACGACCACGTCGGCGCTCGAGATCAATCGCCGTTTGATCTCGCGGCTTTCCGGGCGTCCGAGATCGAGCGTGAGGCTCTTCTTGTTGCGATTAAAGCCGATGAACATCGGGCCTTCGCCCAAACCGCCGATTGGATCGGTGATCGGCGCGACGTAGCGGTCTTCGCCGCCGTCGCGCCGTTCGATGCGTATGACTTCGGCGCCGAAATCGGCGAGCAACATCGCGCAATAAGGCCCGGCGATGTAGCGGCCGAAATCCAGAACACGAACGCCTGTGAGTGGACTGATCATTTTGGGTGCGAATGAAAAGTTATCTCATTGGCGATTGGTTATTGGCTATTGGCCATTGTTATTCCGGGGGGAAAACTGCTTTCCCCGCGTTCCAATGACCAATATCCAATAGCCAATAACCAATCGCCTTAATCCACAATCATCAGGCTTCCAGTCTCTGCCGCGCCGCTCTCAGGAGCAGGATGCAGAGCAGGGCGAAGACGGCGATGCCGATCAAGTCGGCCCAACCGCCCAGATGTTCCCATCCGTGAATGCCTACGGAATCCATAACATATTGAATGAGTGAAACTGTCCGGCCGTCAGAAGTGGTCGTTCCGATACCGCTGAGCAGCGCAATCAGCACGCCTGTGAGCGAGCCACCGGCGACGAGTCCGGTGCTGTAGAGCATGCCGGAACTGACTTCGGATTCTTCGTGGCCGGCGGCGCTGGCGCCGCTCATTTTATCCACCAGCGCTTTCAACATGCCGCCGACGAAGATCGGCGCTGTCGTCGATAGCGGAAGATACGCGCCGACCGCGAATGAGAGTGAGCGCACTCCGCATAATTCAACCACCACTGAGATGAAAGCGCCGACAAAGACCAGTCCCCACGGCAGGTCGCGCGCCAACAGACCCTTGATGATCGTGGACATCAAAACCGCCTGCGGCGCCGGCATTCTCTCCGAGCCGATGGCGTGCTCAATGCCCTGAAATTGCATTGAGGCGTCCAGCTTCAGCAGGGTCAGCCCGATGACGATGGTGGATACCGCCACGCCAATGACCAGGCCGATTTGCTGATAAATGGGCGTGGCGCCGACGATGTAGCCCGTCTTCAAATCCTGGCTCGTCGCGCCCGCGTTCGCCGCGGCGACACATACGATGCCTCCGACGGCCAGCGCCAGTGACTGATACACGTCACCGGTCCAGCCTATGGCCACGAAGATCACGCAGGTCGCCATCAACGTCGCGATCGTCATGCCGGAGATTGGGTTCGACGACGTGCCGATAAGGCCGACGATGCGCGAGCTGACGGTCACGAAGAAAAATCCGAATACCACGACCATCGCGCCCATCAACAACGTGCCAGGAAAAGTTCCCGGGAGCTGCGGTAGAAGCGCCACAATCAACACCAGAAGTAGAGAACCGATGATCACGTAGGTGATAGGAATGTCACGTTCAGTGCGTGAAGGCGTGACTCCCGCTTTGAGATCCTTCAGGCTTTTAAAACTTTCACTGAAGGCTGAAACAATCGTCGGCAATGTACGAATTAACGTGATCAACCCGGCGGCGGCCACCGCGCCTGCGCCGATATAACGGACATAGGCGCGATAAATCCATTCGGCATGAGAATGACCGGCGATCCAACCGTCGGTAAAACCGAGCTTTTTGAGATCGGCTATGATGGTTGCGTCCGGGACGTAGGCCGCCATCAATGGGATGAGCACCAGCCAGGAAAGAACGCCGCCAGATACCAGAACGCCGGCGATTCTGGGACCGATGATGTATCCGACTCCCAGATATTCGGGCGTGATTTCAGCGCTCACACTCGCGCTCGGGAACGCGGAGGCGCGTGAAGCGAGATGCCCGGGAACATCTTTCCAGAGGCCCAGAATGCTCATCAGCGATTTGTATAGAAACGCGACGCCGAGTCCGGCAAAGACTTTGCTCGCCATCGAGCCGCCTCTCTCTCCGGCGACCAGCACTTCCGCGCATGCCGCGCCTTCGGGATAGGGCAGGTTTCCGTGTTCCTTGACGATCAGCGAGCGGCGCAGCGGAATCATGAAAAGAACACCCAAGATCCCGCCGACGAGCGAGAGAGAGAAGATGTTGAAATACTTGAAGAACTTTGCTCCGTCCGTCAGAAAAATCAGCGCGGGAAGGGTGAAGACGACTCCGGCGGCGACCGAT
>DASUFM010001057.1:0-5083 GCA_036274535.1 Blastocatellia bacterium | reverse complement strand
GGAAATAGTGATGACGATCCCATGGAGAGCTTGCTCTATATTCAAACTGGTTGTGTAAAAAATATTGAGCCTCACCTTCAATAAGAAAAGCGCCATATCAACTCAAATTTTTACTGCCTACGTCGGCTCTTGTCAATCACGAACATGCTGAATCCGGCGGCAAATCACAAAAACAATTTTCCCATGTCCGGTACACGACCAGAAAACTTCGTGCGAGCCATATTTAATGAAATACAGAGCAGTAAGTCTTGAAGAAGTCATCAAAAATAACCAGGCATTTTCGACGCTGGAGCGCCCAATTAAGGACGTTCCAGGGGGCTGTCTCCTACACATGATTCATGGCGAAACGGCAGGAGGGAGCCGGTGTCAAGATAGAGCTTGTCATTTTTCCCATTACCAGACTTCCCGACAGCCACCAAAGCATAATGAGCATCAATGCCTTTCCCCCTTCGACAACAAGCTTGGAATAGATCGTCTTCAAGGCCAGAGGCCGGGAGTAGATCGCCGACTCACGCCTGACTCCGCTCATCCGCTCATCACCTGACATTCGCGCCGGGCCGCAATTACGGGGATGAACGGCTCATGCCTGACTACCGTCGAGGCCACGCTTAATCTCACCGGCGGCCAATCAATATTTCACACACTTTTTTTGCGGCGCCGGGGCTTTCTTTTGACGCGATGTAGCTTGTTACATAATATATTGCTATGCAAAAGATTGATGCTCAAAAATTCGAGCGTGAGTTGAAGAAGGGCGGCGCCGAATTGCTTGTCCTGTCTCTGCTGGAAGCCCGCCAGCGTCATGGTTATGAACTCCGCAAGTTGATCGAGGCGCGCTCGGACGGCGCGCTGAAGTTCAACGCCGCCTCTCTTTATCTGCTGCTTTACCGGCTGGAGAAGCGCGGCTGGATCGAAGGCCGGTGGGTGGAAAAGGCCGGGCAGCGGCGGCGGCGTTTTTACAAACTGACGAAAGACGGCAAGAAGGCTCTGGCGGCGCAACGTGGAATCTGGGAGTCATTCGTGGCCGCCATCAATCGCGTAACGAGACCCGAAAATGCCTGACTGGAAACATGAGATCAGACGGCTGCTGGCCGGCTCAAAGCCTGGGCCGATACGCGAAGCCGCAATTGTCGAAGAACTCGCGCAGTACCTGGATGACTGTTACGCGGAATTGCGCTTGAACGGCGCGAGTGAAGCGGAAGCCTATCGCCAAACACTCGCCGAATTGAGCGGGAGTGAGTTGTTAGCTCAGGAACTGCGGCGCGCGGAGCGTCAGGTGACGCTTGAACCTGTTGCGCTGGGAACCAATCGGAGGACAGATATGATTGCGGATCTGTTGCAGGACCTGCGCTATGGCGCGCGAACGCTGGGTAAGGACAAGGGCTTTACCATCGTAGCCATATTTTCTCTGGCGTTGGGCTTTGCGCTGATCGCCACGACGCTGGTCGTGGTTAACGCATAGCGGATTGGTCCTGGCGGTTGGCGTTGCCGGCGGATTGTTTGCCGCCGTCGCCGTCGCCAAAACACTGGCCAGTCAACTGCACGGAGTCGAGCCTTTTGACGTGACGACGCTAGTGGGAGCCTGCGCCCTGATGGGGGCTATCGGACTGATGGTGGTCCTGTGGCCTGCCAGCCGCGCCACGCGACAGGACCCGATCCGCGCATTGAACGAGAACTGAGCGAAAAAAAGAACGCCCGTGTTTGCATGGCGATGGCGGAATAGTTGCGCAATAGTTTTCCGACTCCGGAGGAGCGACATCTGGCAGACGCCGCTCCCCCGGAGCTAAGACCCAAAAGCGCCGCCTTTTGAGTTTGCCCGCAGTATCAGGACTCAAGGCGCTCCATACGTTTCGCGATCCCAGGAATTGGATCGTTTTTCGATTGCGTCCCGACCTTCGTTATCCGCCTTCTATGACTCCGTAAACTGATCTGTTATTCGACCTAATCAAATAATTTCTCGCCAGACTGCGCGCCTCGCCATTGACAATTCATAGTTGCGGGACTATATGTGGCGGCGCGATATATGGAGGCGCTCGCTATGACCGATATGATGGATAAGGAAGTCAAACGTGGAAGTACGGAAATGCTGATTCTGGCGCTGGTCGAAGACCGCGCGCGTCACGGCTATGAAATCGCCAAGCTGATCGAAGAGCGGTCGGACGGCGTGCTGCAATTTCACCCGGCGTCGCTATACCCGCTGCTTTACCGGATGGAGAAACGCGGCCTGATCAAGGGGACATGGATCGAAAAGGCCGGGCAGCGGCGGCGGCGGTTTTACAAAATCATGCCGGAAGGCAAAAAAGCGCTGAATGAACAACGGCAAACGTGGTCGGAGTTTTTCGCGGCGCTGGATCGCGTGGCCAAAATCAATCCTGCATAAGGGCGCCATGAAACCGAATTGGAACCACATTGTGCGCGGCCGTCTCGCAGTGTTGCGCCTGCCGCCAGAGCGCGAGATCGAGATAGTCGAGGAGCTTGCGCTGCACATGGAAGCCGTCTACGAAGGCGCGCTCGCCGACGGGGTGTCGGCGGCGGAAGCCGAGGCGCGCGCATTACGGGGTTATGACTGGCGGTTGCTGGAATGTGAATTGAGCCGCGCGGAACAGCCGCCGACTGAGAGGGCCATTCAACCGTCGCTGGGATTGATCGAACGCAAAGGAGGAATACGAATGGAATCGCTCGTACAGGACTTGCGCTACGGCGCGCGAATGTTGGTGAAGAATCCCGGCTTCACTTTGATTGCCGTCGTCACGCTGGCGCTGGGCATCGGGGCGAACACGGCGATTTTCAGCGTCGTGAACGCGGTGATGCTGCGGCCCCTCCCTTTCGCTGAGCCTGATCGACTGATGTGGTTCGGCGGATGGCTGGGGGCCGACAAGGAGCAGGGCGTCACGCCAGCGGATTTTCTGGACTATCGCGAGCAATGCCAGAGCTTCACGCAGATTGCCGCTTCGGTCTCCGATGGGATAGCGATGAACTTGTCGGGCGGTGGCGAGCCTGAACGACTCAGGGGCGGATATGTAACAGCCAATTATCTGGACATGTTCGGAGTGAAGCCGGCGCTCGGCCGAACGTTCTCCGCCGAAGAAGGGCTGGAAGGAATTGATATGGAAGGCGGCGATCGAGTCGTTGTGCTGAGCGATGCGCTGTGGCGCCGGCGTTTTGGCGCGGACCCGGCCATCATCAATCAGACGATTACGCTCGACAACCGCAATGTCACTGTCATCGGCGTGATGCCGCCGCAATTCCAGTATCCGCCAGGTGTGGAGATTTGGCTTCCCTTCAGATTTCCCGCGTCGCCGCAAAGCGTGTTTCGAAGTCGCGAGTTTCACTTCCTGCGCCCGGTGGCCAGGCTCAAACCGGGCGTGAGCAGGGAGCAGGCTCAGGCAGAGGTCGAGACAATCGCGCGCCGGCTTCAAACCCTCTATCCCAGGACCAACACCAATCAGAGTCTGTTTCTTTGGCCGTTGCAAGAGCGACTGGTCGGCAATATTCGGCTGACGCTGCTGACGCTGCTCGGCGCTGTCGGTTGCGTCTTGCTGATCGCATGCGCGAATGTGGCGAACCTGCTACTGGCCCGCGCGTCAGCTCGCGGGCGGGAAATCGCCGTGCGCTCGGCGCTAGGCGCCAGTCGCGGGCGCGTTGTGCGGCAACTACTCACCGAGAGTCTGGCGCTGGCGCTACTCGGAGCCTCCGGCGGAATGCTCCTGGCAAAATGGGGCGTGAAGCTGCTGGCGCCGCTCAGCGTCGGCCATCTACCTCGAGCGGATGAGGTTCGAATCGACGCGCCGGTCTTCGGGTTTACGCTGGCTGTGGCGTTGCTCACGGGGCTGCTCTTCGGGCTTGCGCCGGCGTTGCAATCAGCGCGGCTGGATTTGACGGAAGCGCTCAAGGAAAGCGGCAGGGGCGCGGGCAGTGGGGCGCGGCGCCATCGGACGCTGAATCTATTGGTCGTCGGCGAAGTGGCGCTGGCGCTGGTGTTGCTGGTCGGCGCCGGTCTGCTCATCAACAGTTTCGTCCGTCTGCGACAAGTCAGCGCCGGCTTCGACGAAAAGAATTTGCTGACGGCGCGAATCGATATACCGAACCCTTATGCCCAGCCCGAAAAGAAACAACAGTTTTTCGAGCAACTGCAGCAACGCGTGGCGGCGCTACCGGGCGTCGAAGCCGTCGGCCTGATCACGGAGCTTCCTCTGGCCAATCAGTCCGCTAACTTTAAGTTCAAGGTCGAGGGGCGTCCGGAGTCCGCTCCCGGGCAAACCCCCGATGCTGACATACGCGCCGTCAATCATGATTATTTCCGCGCCATGCGCATTCCGCTTCTCAAAGGCCGTTATTTCACCGAGGCGGACGTGAGCGGCAATGCGAAAGTTGTTGTGATCAGCGACGAACTTGCGCGGCTCTACTTCGCCGGCGAAGACCCGGTGGGCCAACGCCTCCTCAGGGGGCCGCTCGGCAAAGAAGAGACTTTAGAAATCATCGGCGTTGTCGGCGACGTCCGGCATCGCGGGCTGGACGTCGGATTTAGACAGACGATTTATGCGCCATCTCTGACTCTCGGCTTTACGAACCTGGTGATCCGCACTACAAACGACCCCGTGAGCCTGGCCGCCGCTGTGCGCCGAGAAGTCGCAGCCATAGACCCGAATCAACCTGTCGCCAATATCAGGACGATGGAGAGCTGGGTCTCGGAATCGGTCGCGCAGCCGCGCTTCCGCACTTTGCTGCTCGGCTTGTTTTCCGCCGCCGCGTTGCTGTTGGCGATGATGGGCATCTATGGAGTGATGTCCTATGCGGTCTCGCAGCGCGCTCACGAACTGGGCGTACGCATGGCGCTCGGCGCGAGCGCCGGCGACGTGCTCAAGCTCATCATCCGCGAAGGACTGCGGTTGGCCGGCGCCGGGATGGCCATTGGTTTGGCGGCCTCGCTGGCGCTGACACGCCTGATCAAGGATCTGTTATTCGGTGTACGGGCGACAGACCCAATGACGTTTGCGGCGATCGCTCTCTTTTTGACCGGGGTTGCGCTGCTGGCCTGCTACCTGCCCGCGCGCAGAGCGACAAAGGTTGATCCGATGACTGCTCT
>DASUFM010001056.1:0-14084 GCA_036274535.1 Blastocatellia bacterium | reverse complement strand
ATTATCGGAACGAAGATATGAACTCTGATAAACCGGACACATGGGGCATTCTGTCGCTTTTTCCGCTCGTGTATTATGGACTTCTCGCTTCTTACTCCCTCTTTCACATTTTTGCGCTTGGACGTTACGAGCCAAAGGATGGGCAGTGGGGATCTTTCCAAATGGAGTTGTTGATTAACGGCGTCGCGACTTGCGTGTCTTTTATGGGCTACTTGATAGGCGTGGGACTGGTAAATAAAGCGGTTCAGCGATTGCCTCGCCAAACGCTCTACTTGATTATGACGACATCGGCGTTTCTGAGTATAGTTGTATATTATATTGTAATTGTAATTCTTGATTCTCATATAGAGCTGCCGGTTCATATCTACCTTGGCGTCTGCGGCGGCGGTCTTCTCCTGATCCCAGCCTTAATTGGCGCTTCATTAGTCAAAACAGGCCAGATTTGTTTAGCCCGTCGTCAGTCAATTCAACGATAAAGGTTCAGCTTTATGCTCATTCATCTTCAATACGGGAAAGAGGGGCTCGAAGTCGACATCCCCTCGTCCAACGTCACAACTCTCGCGCCGCGCTTCATTCCGGGATTGCCAGATGAAGCCGTCGCTTTCCGCGAAGCGGTTCGCGCTCCGATCAATTCAAAACCGCTGCGGGAATTGATCGGATCGAATGATCGCGTGGCTGTTGTAATTCCCGACATCACGCGCCCGCTGCCGTCCGATCGATTGCTCGCGTGGCTCTTCGCCGAACTCGATTACGTCCCGGCGGAAAATTTCGTGATCGTCAACGGCACGGGATCGCACCGCGTGAACACGCCCGCCGAGCTCGCATCGATGGTCGGAGATGAAATCGCGTCGCGCTACCGGATTGTCAATCACAATTCGCACGATCCGGCCACACTGGCTTTCGCGGGCAGGACCGAAGACGGCCGCGACATCTTCTACAATCGCGAATACGTCGAGGCGGATAAACGGATCGTGATGGGATTTATCGAGCCGCATTTCATGGCCGGTTTTTCGGGCGGCTACAAAGGCGTCTTCCCCGCCGTCGCCGACATCGATTCGATCATGCATTATCACCGCGCCGACGTAATCGGCCATCCGAAAAGCGCGTGGGGCGTAATCGACGGCAATCCCACACAGCAACAGATTCGCGCGAACGGCCGCGCGCTGCCCGTGGATTTCCTGATCAACGTCACGCTCAATCGCCGGCGGCAAATCACCGGTTTTTTCTGCGGCGACACGATCGCGGCGCACGAACGCGGCTGCGCGTTTTCGAAATCGACCGTGATGATTCCCTGCCCGGCGCCGTTTCCTATCGTCGTCACGACCAACAGCGGTTATCCGCTGGATCAAAATCTATATCAGGCCGTGAAAGGAATGTCCGCCGCCGCGCAGGTGGTCGAGCAGGACGGACTGATCGTCGCGGCGTCGAAATGCAACGACGGCTTTCCGAACCACGGCAATTTCAAAAAACTGTTGTTCGACCACGACTCTCCGCAAGCCGTTCTGGATACGATCCTCGCGCCGGGGTTTTCGATGTACGATCAATGGGAGGCTCAATTGCTGGCGATGATCCGGTTGAAAGCGCGTGTCGGCCTCTACAGCGACATCGCGCCCGATGAAGTTCGCCGGGCGCATCTGGAGCCGGTTGTTGACGCCGGCGAATTCATCGCCGGTGAATTGAAACGCATCGGCAAAGACGCTCTCATCGCCGTTCTGCCCGAAGGTCCGATGACCATTCCTTATTTATCTCAAACCGCATCCGCGTAAAATCGAACAATGACAGCACAGAACAAACCGGTAGCTTCAACCTCCGAGATTCGCTCCAATTTTCCAGCTCTCGAACGCAAACACAACGGCTTCCCCGTAGCCTATTTCGACGGCCCAGGCGGCACGCAGGTTCCCCGAGCGGTCGCCGAAGCGATGAGCGATTATCTCTTCCATCACAACGCCAACACGCATTGGGCCTATCCGACCAGCGCCGAGACCGACGAGTTGATCGCCGGGGCGCGGCAGGCCGTGGCGGATTTCTTCAACTGCGAGCCAAATGAAGTCTCGTTCGGCGCCAATATGACCACGATCACTTTCCACATCGCGCGGGCGCTGGGACGCGGATGGCGCCCAGGCGACGAGATCGTCATCACCGAACTCGACCACCACGGGAACAACGCGCCGTGGCAGGCGCTGGCGAAAGAGCGAGGCGTGACGATTCGCACCGTGAGGATGCTTCCCGAAACCGGCCAGCTCGATTGGGAGGATCTGGCCGGCGCAATCAACCGCAATACGAAGCTGCTGGCCATCGGCGCGGCGTCCAACGCTCTTGGCACGATCAACGACGTACAATATGCGGCGCGACTGGCGCACGAGGTCGGCGCGCTCGTCTACGTCGATGCGGTGCATTACGCGCCTCACTCGCTCGTCGATGTGCGTGACCTGGAATGCGACTTTCTGGCCTGTTCGGCTTATAAATTTTACGGGCCGCACATCGGCGCGCTTTACGGCCGCCACGATCTGCTGGAGAAGCTGGACGTCCCGAAACTCGAGCCCGCGCCGGATGAAGCGCCCGATCGGCTGGAAACCGGCACGCAGAATCACGAAGGAATTGTCGGGACCGCCGCGGCTATCGACTTCCTCGCCTCATTATCTGAAGGAGCGACACGCAGAGAACGCCTGCGGAACTCTTTTGCCGCATTGCACGCGCGCGGTTCGGATTCGCTGAAACGGATGTGGGACGGGCTGGGTTCGATCGAAGGCGTCACGCTATACGGCCCCGAACCGGACCTGCCGCGCACTCCGACGCTCTCATTCACGCTCAAAGACATCCCATCAATCGACATCACACGGAAGCTGGTCGAACGCGGCGTCTTCACTTCACATGGAGATTTTTACGCGCAAACAGTGGTCGAACGCCTCGGCAAAGTAGAGCAGGGATTGCTGCGCGCCGGATGCGCCTGTTACACGACAGAAGAAGAAATTGACCGGTTGGTCGAAGGGGTGCGGGAGATTGCGGCGTTTAGCTGATGAGTAAGCAGTCAGGCGGAAAATATGACGCCTTTCATATTTCATATCCATACTGTTCGTATATCGACGGAGTCTTTGGAGTGCAGTAGCTCGGGATACCGCACTCCAAAGACTCCGCTGTCTTAAAATACATAACCACTCTTAATTCCACTCTTGTTTGACAGTCATCCCTACATCCAGCGGATCACTTTTAGCAGGCTGGCATAGTTATCTGTCCACACAGCGTCATGGTTGTCAGAGGTGATTCTTTCCCATCTCAACAAAGGCGCCAGGCCCTCCAGGGAGTTGGCGCGCCTTACCAACACCACCCATTCCGACGCGTCCTTGGCCTGGGCGGAAGATTCATTCGTGTCCCGCCGCCATAGACATTCCGTGCCCGCCGCGTCCGCCGCCGCCGCCAGCGCCGGCCGTAAATCGACGCTGCGATTGGATATATGAAAAGCCAGTAGCCCATTATCGCCCAACTTCGACAGGTATAATTCGATCGCCTCTATTGTCAGCAGGTGAGTGGGAATGGCGTCGGAATTGAAGGCGTCAAACACTATCAGGCCGAAGTTCCTGTCGGGCGCTTCATGCAGTTTGAGTCTGGCGTCTCCGGACACGATTCGTACCTCCTGCCTGGCGCAGTCACTGAGGTAAGTAAAATAGGCTTTATTCCTTGCTACTTTTATGACTTCCGGATTGAGTTCGTAGAACGTCCAATTATGGCCTGGCCGCGCGTAGCCGATCATCGATCCGACTCCGAGTCCTATTATACCCACATTTTTTGGCGTCTGGCTGGCCTCGAACGCCTTAACTATGGCGCCGAATGGCCCGTCAGGATGAAAATAGGAAATGGGATCGCATCTGCGAGCCGGGTTGGTGAACTGTTTGCCATGAACGGTATTGCCATGAAACAAACTGTTCATGCCGAAGTCTGGAGTCGAAGTAACCCGCAATGCTCCGAAGAAATTACGCTCGGAATACAGGGTTCTGTTCAGCGCCTCCGAAGTAAACGCCCCCGCTATGACAATTGCGCCGATGGCGAGCGCGAACCTCAGTGAGCGGTTCTTGAAAAGATGATTGGCCAGAACCAAAGGCAGCCCGAAAGCCAGCGCCACCCTTGGTAAATCGTCCATTCGTAGAAAGCCGGCGAATCTGGCGAGCAGCATGGCCAGCGCGCCTATGAGGGCCGCATAACCGACATCCTCCAGCACGCTCCGAAAGGTAGGTCTAGCGCTCTTCTCCCGCAGACCCCGCTGGCAGATCAGGCAGGCGACAACGATCATCAGCGGGTATTCCCAGGGTCTGTCGAACACGCTCGGCGCCAGAAACGTGTTAAACGCTCCGCCCAGCCAGCCGCCGACCGCGATCATAAAATAGTATTCCGATAACCTGTTTACCTTGGGTTTAGTGGAAGCCAACTGATAAGTGGCCCCCGCGGTAAGTATGAAAAAGGCCACCAGATGAAGCAGCGCAAGCGCCCATGCCGGCTCTGTAGCCTCCGCCACCAGGGTCAGCGTCGATAGAATAGCCGCTCCCTGCGCCAACAGTCCCGGCTTGAATTTCAAGCGCCAGGGTCTGGCGGTGAAAGCAAATATAAAAGCCAGCAGGAATAAGGTTAAAGGCGCCATCCAGAGCAATGGCGTCGCCGTGATATTCGAAGTCACATAATTCGTCACACTTAACAATAAGCTCGTGGGAACGGCGCTCAGCAATAACCATCTCCATCGCATGCCGCCCTGGCCGCCTGGCGATCCAATTTCATCGTCCGGCTCCGGCGCAGTATCGGAAGCGGCGGCGACCCGGCTTCCCTTGCCCGGCGTCGCCGCCCCGCCCAGGCGCCAAACCAACCATGCGCAAACTAAAACCGCCAGCGCAAACGCCAGATACATCCCGGTCCACACTCCGGCCTGCCGCGTCAGGGACAACGCTGGCTCCATCAGGAAAGGATAGCCAACTGTCGCGATCAGGCTTCCGGCGTTGCTGACGGCGTATAGCGAGTAGACAGATTGACCGAAGCCGGGATTGATTCGAGCGGCCCATGTCTGTAAGAGCGGGCTTGAGGTCGCAAGCGCAAAAGCCGGCAGGCCTGACGTGACCGCCAATTCAGCCAGCACGGACAGAATTGGCGCCCGATTGTAAAGCCAATCAGAGCGCGTCACTCCCAGGTGCAGTGGGAGCGCTAGAGAGGCCGCCAGCGCCAGCACAGCGACATGAATGATGACCTGTCGACTCAGGCTGCAGAGCCTGTCCAGGAGAATTACGTAACCGTAGGCCATCACGATTACCGACTGGAAGAATATTATGCATCCTCCCCAGACCTCGGGGACTCCGCCATAAGCAGGCAGAAGCGCTTTGGCGATGAGCGGCTGCACCCAAAATAACAAAACGGCGCTGGTGAATAGAGAGATGGCGAATAAGCCGGAGATCATGCGGGCTGGCTCTCCGAATGTCTTTATTTTGAGCATGGCTTACCTCCTGGGGCCTTGCCAAACCTGGTTGATAGGCCGCCGGCTGACTGTCGCCAGCGCATGTGAGGTCATCGCCTGTCTGGTTATGAAATCTTTGATTGCCCGGATCAGCGCTCCGGGCGAAACATTGCAGGCGCGGGTGAATGAGACCATAAGCGCGGCTCTTTTACCAATTATTCACGATGTTTTTCGATCAGACAGGAAAATGTGGGAGAGGAAAATACAAGAGATCTTTTGCGCCCGCTATTTTCGTATCCCACATTCTCCTGTTTGATCGCCTGCTGCCATTCCCGAAACTTCATGCTAAGCTCACGCTTTGTCGCCAATCACAAGCGATCAGGAACGGTCAATGAATCTCCCTTCATCCATAAGAAAATTTTTCGTGGCCGCCGCGATTATGGCATTGCTTTTATTGAGCGCTATGGTCTCGGCCCGAAACATTTCTGCGCAGAACAAAACCACGATGAATAAAACCTTCGATTATCCAACGGCAAAGAAAATAGATCAGATTGACGATTATCACGGCGTAAAGGTCGCGGATCCTTATCGCTGGCTGGAAAACCCCGATTCGGCCGATTCGCGGACCTGGATCGAAGCGCAGAACAAACTGACCTTCGGATTTCTCAATGAGATTCCCGAACGCGCGAGGATCAAAGAGCGATTGACCAAACTCTGGAATTACGAGAAGTACTCTCAACCTTTCAAAGAGGGAGACCGATATTTCTATTTCAAGAACGACGGGCTGCAGAATCAGAACGTGCTCTACACGTTGAAATCGCTTGGCGGCGAGGCGAGCGTCCTGCTCGACCCGAACAAACTTTCAACCGACGGCACGGTGGCTCTGTCGGGCTACGCCGTCAGCGAGGACGGCAAATTTCTCGCTTACGGACTTTCGACCTCCGGCTCCGATTGGCAGGAATGGAAGGTGCGCGAGGTCGAAACGGGCAATGACCTGACTGATCTGATCAAATGGGTGAAATTCTCCGGCGCCTCGTGGACGACGGACGGTAAAGGATTCTTCTACAGCCGCTACGACGAGCCGAACGAAAAGACCAGGCTCGAAGACGCCAACTACTATCAGAAGCTCTTCTATCATCGCCTCGGCTCGCCGCAATCGGAAGACGTTCTGGTCTATGAGCGCAATGACCAGAAGGAATGGGGTTTCGACGGCCGCGTGACCGAAGACGGGCGCTACCTGGTCATCAACGTCTGGCAGGGGACCGACCCGCGAAATCTGGTCTTTTTCAAAGACCTTCAATCGCCCGGCGCAAAGGTTGTTGAACTGATCAACAAATTCGAAGCCGCGTACAATTTCATCGGCAATGACGGCCCGGTCTTCTGGTTCCGCACGGATTTGAACGCCCCGCGAGGGCGGATCGTCGCGATTGACACCCGCGATTTTGAACACCGCTCCTGGAAAGAGATTGTGTCGCAAGCGGCTGAGACGCTGGAGGGCGTGAGCCTGGTCGGCGATCATTTCATCGCCTCGTATCTGAAAGACGCGCGCTCGCAAATAAAGCTGTTCGGTCTGGACGGAAAGTTCGTTCGCGAAGTCGAGTTGCCCGGCATCGGCGCGGCCGCCGGCTTTGGCGGGAAACGCAAAGACAGCGAGACGTTTTACGCCTTCACCAGTTTCACCTCGCCGACGACCATTTATCGCTATGACGTGAAGACCGGCAAGAGCGAGGTCTACCGCAAGCCGAAAGTCGATTTCGATCCGAACCTGTACGAAACCAAACAGGTCTTTTACAACAGCAAAGACGGAACCCGCGTGCCGATGTTCATCACGCATAAAAAAGGCCTGAAGCTCGACGGTCGGAATCCGACGCTGCTTTATGGTTACGGCGGCTTCAGCGTTTCACTGACGCCCGCGTTTTCGATTTCGAATCTGGTCTGGATGGAGATGGGCGGAATTTACGCGCAGCCAAGCCTGCGAGGCGGCGCCGAATACGGCGAGGAGTGGCACCTGGCCGGAACGAAATCGAAGAAGCAGAACGTGTTTGACGATTTCATCGCCGCCGCCGAATGGCTGATCGCCAATAAATACACCTCGACGCCGAAGCTGGCCATCAGCGGCGGCAGCAATGGCGGATTGCTCGTCGGCGCCTGCGTCACTCAGCGCCCCGATCTGTTCGGCGCCGCGCTGCCGGCAGTTGGAGTAATGGACATGCTGCGATTCCACAAATTCACCATCGGCTGGGCCTGGACTTCGGATTATGGATCGCCGGACGACGCAGAGGATTTTAAATCGCTCTACGCCTATTCGCCGCTGCATAACATCAAACCCGGCGTGAAATATCCGCCCACCCTGATCACGACAGCCGATCACGACGACCGCGTCGTTCCCGCGCACAGCTTCAAATTCGCCGCGGCTCTGCAGGCCGCGCAGACTGGCCCCGCGCCGACGCTGATCCGCATCGAAACCAAAGCCGGACACGGCGCCGGCAAACCAACGTCTAAGATCATCGAAGAGATTTCCGACAGTTGGGGATTCCTTGTGCGGGTCTTGAATGTAAAGGCAAAATAGAACGCGGAACACGCTAAACTAACGGAGCGCGCGGAAAGGTCGCCGAGAAATCGGCGCCTTTTCCGCGATTTCCGCTTTTTCCGCGTGTTCCGCGTTTTCTCTGTCGTTCCAAAAGAGCGACGCCCCAATCAATTTCCGGCGCGATACTGTTTCTTCGAGTCTTCGAATTTGAACGGCAGTTTGTCAGGGGTAACGACCACTTCAGTGGTGAATTTCAACGGATATTTCTCGCCTATGTCGTAAACCAGTTCGACGAAATATGCGGTGTATCCCACGGCCGGTTTATCAACTCTGCCGACATAGACGCCGCCTTTCTGCTCCTTCAGTTGAGTTCTCAGGTAAGCGGGGCCGATGGTATCGACGCGGAAATCGCGGGCTTTCGGATTGGTCGCCTGCCACAGATTGACTTCTTTCGGCTTGTCCACGGGCTTCACCGTCAGGCTGCCGTCTTTCTCTTTTTTCCACGAATAACGCGGGCGGGCCTTGTCCTTGAGGATTGCCAGATAGAAGGCCAGCATGCTTTCGCGCGCGTCCGAACCGGCCAGGTTGTGTTTGACGTTCGGCGTGTAGCGCAGATGTTTTTCGCCCCGCAGTTCGCCGAAGTAAAACTGCGAGTTGTCGGGCAGGAAAAACTGATCGCCCGAAGCGTTGACCAGGTATTTGGGAATCGTCAATCGTTCGCGGTCGCGGTAATTATAGGGGTCTTCGATGGCCAGCACTGCGCCGTATTCCGGCGTCCCGATCTTGTGCGGGAAGAGTCCGTGATTGATGTAATCGCCGAGCGCCGGCGAGAAGAAACCGTAGGCTTCGTAGTGATGGCGCGTGACGGCTTCGGAATTGAGCGCGTCAATCACCATCGGCATGATGGCTATCACCCGATCATCAACAGCCCCGACCAGCCAGGTCGTCCACCCACGCTTCGATCCGCCGGAGACCACGAACTGCTCGACCTTGAATCCGCCTCCGGCGTCGCTCGCCAGGAACGCCTGAACGGCGTCCATCGCGCGCACGCCGCTCTTGACCATGGCCAGCCGCACCAGCCATTCGTCATCCTTCGTTGAGAAATGCTTGACGCGCGTGTAAGCGATCAGGTCATCTTCGGAACGGCCTTTCGCTTTCGAATCGGTGAAAAAGAGCGGTTGATTAGGAACCTGCCCCAATTCGGCCACTACCGAATTCGATTCCAGAGCGAACATCATCATGCGTTCGGGAATCGCCGCCGGCGGCTTGTCGCTGTTGTTTCCGCCACCTATAAAGAGCAGAGCCTTGTTCGTGGACGGGTTGTCGGGTTTGACTATCGTCAGCCAGTGCTTCCAGATCGGGCGGTCTACGTCTTTGTCCGTGCGCCAATGTTGCGAGGTCAATTCCAGGACGAAGCCTTTGTAGCCCTCGCCCTGCATCGTATTGACCAGTTTCCAGGAGTAAGCCGGATCAGGTTTGGCGACGTAGCGGTCGAGCGCCGTCTTTTGAGCGCTGACAGAAACGAACAGCGACGCGATCGCCGCCGCGCACAGAGTCGCTTGAAAGAGCCTGTATAGAAGTCGAGTGTTGATGGATTTCATAATCAGCCTCCAGGTATTGAGCGCGCGGGCTTCACCTGTAAGGTAACAGCTCGCGCAGCGGAAGCGCCCAGTCTCCGGCGAGGACCACCAGGGCCTCTCTGTTGGACGGATCGAGTTGCCACATCATTTCCCGGCAACGGCCACAGGGCGATATAACTTCGCCGCGATCAGTAACCGCCACGACCACTGAAATTTTGGATTCGCGATGCTTCAACATCTCAGCCACTGCGGCATGTTCAGCGCAGAAACCTATTCCGCACCTGAAGTCCGTACATACGCCGGTGTAGATATTTCCCAACCCGGAGATGATGGCGGATGCGACCGTGGCCGCGGAACACTCATCGCTTGGCTCGATCGGGCGCGCCAGTTTGGCCGCCTCGGAAATAATGTCTCCAAATCTCATTGAACCTCTTTTACTTTTTTGCCGCGTTCAAAACGTTCATATGACAACTTCTCGACCACAGTAATCATCTTCCCCGGTTAAGGTTCAAGACGCTGATGTCCTCCTGGACAATTTCGTGGGTCGCGAATTTACTTCGCGAATTGAACATAGGTCAGCCGGGCTTGCAAGGGTTAATCGGTCCGTCCACAGGTCGGGGAATTCTTACAGTGTAAGAATGACGCCCAGATTATTCCGGGCGCGGTGGGTCGTAGAGAAAAAAGGAGGCAGGCATATGGCATATTTCATATGCCATATGAAATATGCCATATGAAATATCAGTGGCGGTCATTCCCGCCGCAATGCGATTATCGGATTGACTCTGGTAGCCCGACGGGCCGGAATCCAGCACGCGATCAGCGCGACGAGCGCAAGCAGCAGCGCGATCGAGCTGAACGTCAATGTGTCATTGGCGCCCACGCCGAACAACAAAGTCTTCATCAGTCGAGTCAGCGCTAACGCGCCCGCCAGCCCGATAGCGACGCCGGCCAGCGTCAGTTTCATTCCCTGCCAGATCACGAGCCACAGGATATCGCCTTGCCCGGCGCCCAGCGCCATGCGCACGCCGATCTCGTGGACGCGCTGCGCGACCGAATACGAGACGACGCCGTAGACGCCCGCGCTAACCAGAGCAAGCCCTATGAAGCCGAATAAACCAAGCAGCAGGGTTTGAAAGCGCGGCTCCGCGACCACGTCGGAGAGCCGATCGTTCATTGTTTGAACCTTCGGCGCGGGCAGATTTTTGTTTAAGGCTTTGACCTCAGTATGGAGCGCCGATGCCCAGACTGAGCGTGATGACGGCGATCAAAGTGAAGCCGGGTTTCTTCAACAACATTCGCGCGCCGTAGCGCAGGTCCTGCCACAGTGTTCGCATGCCTCTTTCCTCGCCTTCAGTAAATCGCGAAATCAAGCATTCCCCATTTCCAATTCTCCACTCTCGATTCTTTTGCAGGAGAATGGAGAATCCAGAATGCAGAATGTCATCTTCGAGTAGATTATCGTCCCAGTAGTACGGTCACGGCATTGCCGTCAAAGCTGTTAGCCACCACATCGAGTTTGCCGTCCTTCGCAACCAGCGCAAGAATTCGGATCACAGCCTCCCACCTCCTCATTCTCAGCATTAGACGGAAAAGGGGGCCATTTTCTTCCATCATTTTCGATCGCTTGACTTTCTACCTACCGATCGGTAAGTTTACGCTCGAATAATAGGATGAGCGCGACAGATTTTCCGGCCTGGCCGGATATAGTGATGAAGGCGCCTGGCCGTTAATATTTTCCGTCTTAAATCAATAAGAAGAACCGTAACAGAAGCCCCGTTGTTTTCGTATTTCTAAACGGGATCTGTGTCACCCGATTCGTATCCGCGAACGGCAACTTTTCGACAATGAAAATGTTCGCAGTTCCGCCTTCAGGCGGTCAGATTCGGATTATCGACCTGACCGCCTGAAGGCGGAACTCCAAACGATTTTCCGCAGGAGTGAATGTATGAGACGTAGCGCCGCTATTTGCCTGATCATCGCTATAGCGCTCGCGGCCTTCTTCGTATCACAACGACAGGGCGAAGCGAGTGGAACAAACAACGCGGCCGTGACATTCAATAAAGATGTCGCGCCGATTCTTTACGCGAAATGCGTCACGTGCCATCGCTCCGGTGAGATGGCGCCGATGTCGCTTATGGCGTACAAAGAAGTCCGCCCGTGGGCCAAATCCATCCGCGAAAAAGTTCTGAGCCGGGAGATGCCGCCATGGTACGCCGATCCGAATCACGGAGAATTTTCGAATGATCCGCGATTGGACGAGCGGCAGATCGCCACGATCCGCGCCTGGGTTGACGGCGGATCAGTGGAAGGCGCCGCGAAAGATCTGCCTCCGGCGCCGAAATTCAACGACACCGGATGGAAATTCGGACAGCCCGACGCCGTCTTTTCGTTGACCGAGGAGGCGTCAATTCCCGCCGACGGCGCCGTGCCTTACCGCTATTGGGCCGTTCCGACCAATTTCACCGAGGACAAATACATTCAATTCGCCGAAATCAAACGCGGCGAACCGAGCGTCGTGCATCACGTCATTATCAGCGTGCGCGAACCTGATCAGGGGCCGCTTCCGCCGGCGGGCGAGATCAAATTCGGCCAGCGGCGGGCCAACCCCGAAGCCGCGCGCGATTCGCAGCAGGCGCAGCAGCAACGGCCTCGCAGCACGAATCCCGACAGCATGCTCTGCGGCTGGGCCCCGGGAATGAGCCCGCTTACGCTCAAGCCGGGCCAGGCCAAGCTCGTCAAGAAAGGCTCGGTCCTGATCTTTCAGATGCATTACACGACCAACGGCGTCGCCGCCAAAGATCGCACCAGCGTCGGGTTCTGGTTCTCCAAAGAGCCCGTGGAAAAACGCCTCATCACCAGAGGCATTTTTACCGAACAGCGCAAACTGGTGATCCCGCCGGGCGATCCCAACTATGAATCGCGCTCGTCATACACCTTCCCCGAAGACTCGCACATCCAGTCGTTCATGCCGCATATGCATGTTCGTGGCAAGGATTTCGAGTACAAGCTGGTCTACCCCGACGGCAAGGAGCGGATCCTGCTGCGCGTGCCGAAGTTCGATTTCAACTGGCAGTTGAATTACTACCTCAAGGAGCCGATAGCTATTCCCAAAGGCAGCCGCATTGACTGTGTGGCGCACCACGACAATTCGGGCGCCAACAAATTCAATCCCGACCCGACCATCACCGTCCGCTGGGGCGACCAGACCTGGGAAGAGATGATGATCGGTTGGATAGATTACACTCTCGACGCTCAGAACCTGCGCGCGCAGGGACAGGCGCAGACCGCTTCCAAATAGTAGTTGGTGGTTGGTGGCTGGTGGATGGTGGATGGCTGGAAATTAACCACCAACCACCAACCACTAACCGCCAACCACCAAAACAAGGAGTCATCATATGTGGATTCGTAAAGCGATTCGGGATATGAAGAAGGGCGTTGATTCGCCAATGCCCACGCAGGTGGTCTCGAACGAAGAGTTCGAGCCGCGCCCGCAAACCAAAGAACAGAAACACATGGAGAATCTGATCGGCGAACTCTCCGATGAGCGCGCAAAGAAGCTGGGCATGCGTCGCCGCGATTTCATGCGCTCTTCGATGGGGCTGGCCACGTGCTTCCTGGCGTCGAACCTGGCTTACGGCAAGAACCACTGGGACGTGGACGATGTCGAGACATGGGAGGCGGCGGCTTACGACGAGAAGTGGCCGAAGAATGAATACTTCATTATTGACGTACAGGCGCACTTCACCAACGGCCTCGCCATCCCCGGCTTCCGCAATGCGGAATTCGTAAAGAACATGGGTTTCCAGCTCAAGAACGACAGTGAGGCGTACAGCTTCAGGAACTTCGTTAAGGAGATGTTCTTCGATAGCGAAACAATGATGGTCGTGATCTCAGGCGTGCCGGGCAAAGAGGATTTGCGCGACAAGGACGGCAAAACGCTTGAAGATGCGGCTCGCACGCCAGGCGTGGCGGGCAGGGTGTTGCCGAGTTGGGTCATGGCCAAAGCCCGCAAGGAAATTAACGAATTGGCCGGTTGCCAACGGGCTTTAAATCAGGGCAATCTGGCGCCAAACCATTACTGGGACAAGACCAAAAACGTGGTTGATAAGGCGGCCTGTCTTGAACAGATGGAGCGCGAGATTAATGTTTACGGCATCAACTCATGGAAATGGTATTGTCATACCGATCCGGGCCGCTCGGGCAACGGCTTCCAGTGCGATGATGAAAATGCGCAATGGTTCATGGAGGAATCGCGCAAACGCGGCTTGAAACTGATCAGCGTTCACAAAGGCTATTCTTACCAGTCGCGATCACTCGGTCATCTGGCCAATCCCAAAGATATCGAGAAGGCGGCGCTGCAGAACCCCGATTTCAACTTCGTCGTTTACCACTCCGCCATCAAGCACGGCCCAATAGAAGAAGGATTGACGTCGGACAAGGCATGGCTGGACAAAGACCATAACAATTACGATGCGACGACAGGCGACTTCGAATGGCACAAGATCCTGATGGACATCAAGAAGCGCAATCCGCAGATGAACAATGT
>DASUFM010001055.1:0-13475 GCA_036274535.1 Blastocatellia bacterium | reverse complement strand
ACTCGCGCCACCGTCCGCCGAAGATGCGCGAGGAAACAACTCGCGCCACACTCGTCGTCGCATTTATTTCTCAAATACCGCCCTGCGGAGTGAGTTTGCGCTACAAACTCAATTCACAAAACGTTTCAGACGCACGCTAATCGCCAGTCCGAGGCCGAAACATGTGGCCACGACCGACGTCGAGCCGAAGCTCATCAGAGGCAGCGGGATTCCCATAATCGGCAAGAGTCGAACGACCATCCCCACGTTGACCGTCACATGATAAAGCAGCAGAGCCGCTAAACCCGCGACCAGCAGCATTCCCGTCCGATCACGCGAACGGCGCGCGATCTGAATCAGTCGCGCGATAATCGTCAGGTAGATGGCCAACGAAAGGGAACTGCCGATGAATCCCCACTCCTCGCTGGCGACGGCGAAAATAAAATCGTTGTGAACCTCTGGTAAAAATCCCAGCGAGCCCTGTGTGCTGCCGCGCGGGCCTTTCCCCAGAACCGCCCCGGAGCCGACGGCGATTTCCGCCTGCTCGTTTTGATAGCGGTATCGTTTACTGGCCAGATCGGGCCAGTAAACGGATTTGACGCGCTCGCACTTGTAACTCTCGCACTTCTTGATGTGAGGAGCGACGACGATGATCGCAATCACGATGGCGCCGAGCGCCGCCGCCACCCAGGTCCAACGCACACCGGCGAGGAAGAGCATGGCGGCCAGAAACGATGTGAAACTGAGCGCGCTCCCCGTGTCGTTCTCCAGAAAAACGAGCGCGGTCGGCAGAGCCCATATCCCAGCGACAATCGCAACCGTCTTCAGATCGAGCGGGCGTTTTCTCACTCCGGCCAGATAATACGCCAGAAGCATGAGCGTGAATATTTTGGCCATCTCTGACGGCTGAAAGCCGAAAGAGCCGAAATAAAGCCAGCTCCGATTGCCGTTCACCTCTTTGCCAAGAGGCGTTAACAGCACTAACAGCAGAAGCGCAACTCCGACCGCATAGAGATAGGGCGCGGCGCTTATGATTCGGCGATAATCATAGAGCGTCGCCAGAAACATCACCACCAGGCCCATGCCGACTCCGACCAACTGTCTGCGCCATAATCCGGGCGTCGTCGCGGCCGTGACGCTCCAGATTTCTAGCACCCCGAAGGCCGCCAGGCCCAGAGCCAGGCTGAGCAGCCCCCAGTCGAAATCGGCCATATATCTGCGGTTGGCGTTGAACATAAACAATTGAAAAAATAATGCGACAACAATCGTGGCGCGTTTATTTCTCCAGTTACAAAAATCAATTCGGCCCCTGTGCCGGTTTCTGGGTTCCGGAATCCCCCTTTTCAGCTTTCGTCTCCTCGGACTTCGGTGGAAGCCCGCGAGTGCGACGGTAGTAATCTTCGTAAATCGCCTGCGCGCGCGGCGCGGAGTGCGTGCCGCCGAAGCCGACGTTCTCGGTCAGAACGACCATCGCCAGTTCAGGCTTGTCGCGTGGCGCAAAGCTGATGAACCAGGCATGGTCTTTGTTCTTCGTACCCATTTTGTCGGTCGAAACCACCTGCGCCGTGCCGGTCTTGCCGCAGACGTCGAAGCCTTCGACCCTTGCCGCTCCCGCAGTTCCGTACTCGACAGCGCCCGACATGCCCTTGAGCACGATATCGTGGATCTCCTTGCTCATCGGCACGCTGAACTTGTTTTCGTCCTTGTAAGTTGTTTCCGGCTGCTGATTGCCTAGGCGATCAACGCCGGCCACGGCGCGCAGCAGCAGATGTGGCGTGTACATCTGTCCGCCCACGGCCAGACCGCCAGTGTAGCGCAGCAATTGAATCGGCGTCGAAGCGTTCTGCCCTTGCCCGAAGGCCGATGAGGCCATGTCATAATCAGTCCATTCGGCCTCCCTCTGGACCTGGCGCAGGTGAAACTCCTTCGCGGCCTTGTCACCCGGCGTGGCTTCATCAAGCGCCTGCTGCGCCTTCTTTATCGCCCTGGACCAGGAGCGACGCTTGGTCTCACGCGTCGGGGCAATCCCCCTATACTCTCCCGGCAGATCAATGCCGGTGCGTTCTCCGAATTTGAAGAGATTGACCCATTTTTCGAATTTCTCAACGCCCATTTTGAGGCCGAGCCTGTAGTAGTAGCCGTCGGCCGACCTGGCGATGGCGGTTATAATGTCGGGCTTGCCGTAATTGGAAATCGACCTCATCAGATAATTGCCGATCTGAATGCTGCCGTCCTGGATGCGGTTCTCAGTCGGCGTGATTACGCCTTCATTAAGCGCGGCCACGGACGTCATCAGCTTCCAGGTCGAGCCGGGCGGAAATTGGCCTTGAATGACGCGATTGTAGAGCGGCTTGTCCGGATCTTCGTATAATTCACGAATCTCCTCCTTGCCTTCCGGCGTCTTGGCGCGCTGGGAAAAGATATTGGGATCGAAAGCGGGATGGCTGACCATCGCCAGTATTTCGCCGTTGTTCGGGTCCATCACGGCGATCGCGCCGCGGCCCGTAGGCATCGTGTCGACCTGCGCTTCGGCCATTTTCTGAATATCCAGGTCGAGCGTTGTATAAAGATCGCGCCCCGGGACCGGAGGAATTATTTCGAGAGGAGTCTCGGACTTGATGCGGCCGCGGCTGTCTACCAGAACTTTGCGCGCGCCGTCCTTGCCCATCAGAATGTCGTTGTAGGTGCGCTCGACGCCGAATTTGCCGATGATGTCCCCCAACTTGTATCCATTCTCTTTGCTGAACTTACCGCCGGGTTTCTTCAATTCTCCCGGGCTGACTTCGCCGACATAACCGAGCGCATGGGCGGCCAACTGGCCGTAAAAGTAAAGGCGCTGCGGCGCCTCTTCGGCGCGGATCATGGGATAGTCATATTCATGCGCCCTGACCCAGGCGATGTCAGTTGGAGAAGCCAGTTCTTTGACCACAATCGATTCGTATTGCGCCCCGAACCTGGCGTCCTCGAAGCGCTTTGCCAGCCATTGACGATCGATCCCCAACTGTTCGGAGAGCAAATCAGCTATCTGAGGAAGTTCTGAGTCTTTGACATCGGCGCGGCTTAGAACAATGTTAAATGACGATTTGCTGGAAACCAGGCGGTTTCCATTGCGGTCGAAAATGGTGCCGCGCGGCGCCGGAATCGGGATGACGCGTATCCGGTTGGCCTCGGCGCGCTCGGCGAAATCCTGGCTGTTCATCACCTGCAGATACCACAGCCGCGCGATTAAAATCACGAATATCGCAATCGCCAGATAGTGAATGACCTGCAATCGCAACCCTGCCTGCCGCAGGTCCTCGGTCTGATCGAAGGGTTGATTTCTGTCAGAAGCCATAACGTTTTATAACCTTGGCCTCAAACGGCGCGCTTCCATGCGACGCCGCCTTTGGTCTATGCCTTTATTAAAGACGCGATCCAGCGCGATGTAAAGGAGGACGGACGCAAATAGATTGGCGAAGAGGTCGAAGACGAGGGTCGCCGCCATCTCTCTGCCACTGGCTAAGACTGGGAGATCGAGCTTAAGCAGGCTGTAGAAGGCGAGGCGAATCAGGGTGTTGATGACGCTTGCCGCCGTGACCGTCAGTGACCTGAAGATCAGGTTATCGACCATGATCACGGACGCGATCCGATCGGCGACATAAGCCGCGATCACCATGGCCAGACCATTGACGCCGACGACGCCTCCCCCCCTCGTATACGACAAAGCGTCGTGGAGGATTCCGGCGGCGGCGGCTGTCATTAGCGATTTGACAGGATCACGCTGCAGAGCGATATAGACGACCACCAGTAATAGCCAGCTGATGTGTCCAAGCAAGCGCCCCACCGGCGCCGAGACCTGCTGCGCCAGTGTGGTTTGCAAATAAGCGGCCGCTAAGAGGCAGACCGTGATTTTCAGCGTCGAACCGCGGGATACTTTCTCCAACGCCCTTCTACCATTCCGGTACAGTACCGCGCGCGTAAGCAAGCGGTGGCTTGCAGATACAACCGCCCGCTTACGCGCGCGGCACTGTAAAGTTCAAACTCTCAGTTTACAGATTAACGCCTGTTGCGATCAGGCGTTTTGTCCTGTCTTTCCTTCTCTTTGTCCTTCTCGGCCCTGACCAATTCCTCATACTGGCGGCGAATTTCCTGGCGCGGAATGAGCAATACGGAAACCACTTCCAGTTTTTCCAGCGCCGCCGCGGGTTCGACATCGACAAGCGCATTAGTTACTTCCGGAGTGGTCAGATTTTTGATCCGTCCGATCAACAAGCCTCTGGGGTAGAGTTGGTCTTGTCCGGAGGTGATGACTTCCTCGCCATTTTGCAGCTTGCCGCCTTCGGAAAGGATTGTTAATGCGAGGAGCGCCTGGTTTTTGCCTTTCAGGGTTCCCACAATGCGGTTCTCAGTGGTCTGGGCGACTATCGCGCCGGCGCCATGCCGCTCGTCAGTGATGAGCAACACGCGGGAGGAAATCGGCGAGACGCTGACTACGCGCCCCACCAGACCCTCAGTCGACACAACGGGCTGGTCTTTTTCGACGCCCGCAATCGAGCCGCGATCGATGAGAATGGTTTTAAACCAATCGTCTGAGTCCCTGCCAATAACCAGCGCGTTTACACGCTGATAAGATGATAAGGCCGGAGATCGGTTCAAGGCTTCGAGCCGTTCAAAGAGCTTCGCTTTCTCCTGCAACTCAATGACCTGGGATTCGAGTTGCGCATTGCGGGATTTCAGCCATTCGTTTTCGCGTTTTGCGCCGCGCAAATCGAAATAGCCTTTCCACACCGACTTGACCGACGAAACGCCATGCGACGCCAGCCACTGCAACGGCGTAGCCCCAGCCATCATTACGACCTGCAAATATCGTATGTTCGGCTGTCCGGGAACGCGATTGAGCGAGATCAGAATCAGGTGAAGAATCACCAGAACCACGAGCAACAACCTCGGGTTCTTTTTGGCTCTGTCTTTGGCCCTGTCAGTCAGCGTCATGAATGTGGTGGTTGGTGGCCGGTGGTTGGTGGTTGGTGGTTGACTACGATTTAACTAGGCTCTTACCAACCATCAAGCGCCAACCACCGGCCACCGGTCTTAAGATGGCAGCGTCGTGCCGTCCCAGCGGACGCGACGCAGCAGATCGAAATCGGACAACATCATGCCGGCGCCGAGCACGACAGAGGAGAGCGGGTCTTCGGCCATCGAGACCGGCAGGCCGGTTTCCTGCATCAACCGCATGTCGAGCTTTTTGAGCAGGGATCCGCCGCCGGTCAGCACAATCCCCCGGTCGACGATGTCGGCCGAAAGTTCGGGAGGCGTGCGTTCGAGCGCGACGCGCACGGCGTTGACTATGGTCGAGACCGAATCGGCCAGGGCTTCGCGGACCTCTTCGTCAGTGACGACGATGGTCTTGGGAATGCCCTCGATCAGGTTGCGCCCCTTGATCTCCATGTTCTTCGACTCTTCGAGCGGCGCGGCCGATCCGATCTCCATCTTGATCTGTTCCGCCGTGCGCTCGCCGATCAGAAGATTATATTTGCGCTTGATGTATTGAATGATGGACTCATCCATCTCGTTGCCGGCGACGCGCACGCTCTTGGAGTAGACGATGCCGGACAGCGAGATTACCGCGATATCGGTGGTTCCGCCACCGATATCGACGATCATATTTCCGTGCGGCTCCGTGATGGGAAGTCCGGCGCCGATCGCGGCGGCCATCGCCTCCTCGACCAGGTAGACCTCGGAAGCTTTGGCGCGATAGGCGCTGTCTTCAACCGCGCGCCGCTCGACCTGCGTGATCTCTGAGGGAATGCCGATGACGATCCGCGGGCTGACCCATTGTTTGCCGCCGTGGGCCTGTTGAATGAAATATTGAAGCATCTTCTCGGTCACTTCAAAATCGGCGATCACGCCGTCCTTCATCGGGCGAATCGCGACGATGTTGCCGGGTGTGCGGCCGAGCATCTCCTTGGCCTTGTTGCCGACGGCTTCAACCTTGTGGGTGACCTTGTTAATGGCGACAATCGATGGCTCAGAAACAACAATGCCCCGGCCGCGAGCGAAAACGAGCGTGTTCGCAGTACCGAGGTCAATTGCTAAATCACTGGAAAACAGACTAAATATTGAACGTAGATTCATCTAAACTGACCTGAAACCTCTCCGGATTCGGTCCTCACTCCCTGCGGAAAATCCTCGCTGCAGTTTATCGGGCGGCGGTTCTTACGCGTGTTACACTCTCCCAGATGCCCCATCAGTATGGACGCACGTTGGTAAAGAAGCCCTATTGGTGTTGAGAATATGGGCCTGCCGCATAGGCTTACAGCTCAATCAGCTCCAAGCTGCGCCTTATAGACACCCAACATTGCGTTGTATTCGCGTGTTTGATCTCTCGCCGCGCGCTGCCTTCGCAGCATATCGCAAAAATAACGCTAAATGAAGTGATTGGGAAAAATCAGACCGAAAAGCCGCAATGAAATTTGCTTTTCAACGATGACTTACTCAACAGTCAATAGCGGCGATACAGGCGGTGGCCCGGCGGGAGTCTCCCCCTTAATGGAATAGAAGGGGTACAGTGGAACTGCTGATTCAACAACCAAGGCCGGTGGCGAGCTCATCATCTTTCCAGGATCACCTCTTTCCGGATCCCCTCTTAAGGCGCCATGCGCCTTTGCTCTGGACCAGGTAAAAGCCATTGCGGAATAGGGCTAAAGGCTTTCACACCGTGTTAAGCTAACACACGGAATTAAATCTTTTCAAGTCGAAAGTCGGCGTGGATCGTCAAAGCGTAAAAAAGCTTATAGATCCTGATTAAACGCGCGCGTCGTTCGAGCAGGCCCTGCCGGCCCGGCTTGTTTTCCACTCGTTCGAGAAGTAGACTTCGTGCGGCTGTAGCAATGGATGCTTCGATTTCGGCCTACGCCATTCCCCGATTTAACAAAACAGTCATCACCAAGCAAGGAGACAGTATGAAAATGCGCGTGTTGAAAATGATTGGCCTCTCGCTAGTGTGCGTGGTGGCCATGGCCGCCGCCACTTTGGCGCAGAACGGCGCCGGCGCCAACCCTGTTGAAGGAACCTACAATGTGACCGCGACCAGTTCCGAACTCGGCACAGTCAATTTCGTAATGATCCTGAAACTCGATGGCGGCAAATGGAAAGTCGATATAAAAGATTCTCCGACGCCGCTCACCGTCACCGACGCCAAGGTTGACGAAAACAACAAAATAACAATCTCCGCCGACGCGGGCGGCACCCCCGTGACGATCAGCGGCAAATTTGACAAAGACGAGATAGCCGGCGATTGGTCGGCCGGCGACATCAAAGGCACTTGGAAGGGCGCGAAAAGCGACGCGACAGCGGCGGCGAAGCCCGCGGCCGCGCCGGCCAGCGTCGCGACTCTGGCCACATTCGAAGGAACCTACGACGCCAAAGTGACCGCTGACGGCCAGGGCGACGTGTCCTTCACACTGGTGATCAAGCTCGCAGGCGATAAACTGGTCACCGAAGTTCCCAACGGCGGCGACCTGAATATCGTCGGCATAGATGTCAAAGAGGGCGACGAAGTCACGCTCTCGGCGACATTCCAGGGCAATCCATTTCAGTTGCCTGGCAAACGCACAGGCGCCGAAATGGGCGGCAAATGGGCGGCCGGCGGATTCTCCGGCGACTGGTCGGCCAAGAAGAAATAAGACAAGGAGACAAGGAGACAAGGAGACAAGGGAATAAGAAATTTCCTTCTCCTTGTCTCCACTTCGCCTTGTCCCCTTGTCTTTCCGAGTCTCACCATCCGGTCGAAAACAGCCTCAACGCCGCATTCATCCCGCACTTTTGATATTGATTGTAGGCCGTCGCGGCGCGCCTTCTGATTTCCTCTCCGTCTTCGTTCAAGATCCATCCGTCAATCGCCTGATACTGGTTGTCGCAGAGCGCGACCAGAACGTGAATCAGTTTTCCGGAGTTTCGTTTTGCCGGCTGAGAGGCGGCTTCAGGGCGCGAGGTCTCCCGGCTGTCTCCCCGGCTGTCGCTCTGACAGGCCGCGAGCAAAGCAAATATGAAGACGGAGATTGTAATCGCTTTTGATTTCACGGGCGTCTGTTACTGCGAAAGGATAAATGTGGATTTTGAGCGGAGTTTATGTCATATGACCTGAGGTCGCAAGCTGATGAATACCGGGCGAAATCAGCATTGATCGCTGTCATTCGCGCAACAAAGCCATTTCCGATCGTTCATCGAACGCGGGAAGCCATGAAAATCGCGATTGTGATCGCCCCATGCTACGTCGCACAACAACTGAGAGGAGTTTGTGATGCTGAGAATCTTACTTATGCTGCTGGCGGTTGTCGCCGGCTATGGCGTCTGTGTCGCCCAAAACAGCGGAAATAGCGCCTATTCGGAATCGGGCGGCAAGGCCAGAGCGAGGCGGAATGAACTAAACAAGCGGATGCAGAATCAGCAAGAAAGGGCCCAGCCTATTCTCTTGACCACTGGAGAAGCGCGTCAGGCGAGCGCCGGTTCGATCATTGAAGCGAGCGTCTTGATGAACCTCAAGGCCGATGAGTACGTCGCCGTCTTCGGCGTCATGCAGGAGTGCTCCGCCGCGCCGGAGTGCAATCAAAAGATGGACGCTACAATCAATCAATTTGCCGGAGACTTGAAGCAACTGGGTATAAGTAGTGAGGACATCTATGTTGACTTCACCGTGCAGAACAAGATTTACGGCTATCGGGTGGCGGAAAATATCGCCAAGGAAAATCTGGTCGGATTCGAGCTGAAGAAAAATATCTCCATCCATTACAAAAACAAGCTGTTACTCGACAAGCTGGTTATCGCGGCGTCAAAAGCCAACATCTTCGACCTGATCAAGGTGGATTACATTGTAGCGGACACCGCCGGCGCCCAGGCCAGGCTCAGGGAGGAAGCGGCAAAAGTTATCAAGCAGAAAGCAGAAATGTATGAAAAGCTGTTTGGCGCCAAACTTCTACCTCCGGCGCAGGTCCTGGCGTCGAAACCCAGCATATACTTTCCCACGGAAATGTATGACTCATACACTGCCCATGAGTCGGAGGAAATAAGCGACTATAACGTCAGACAGAGGTACGCGGTACAGGCCGCGCGAAAGAGCAAAACTTTCTACTTCAACGCTCTGGACGCGGACGGTTTCGATCAGGTGATAAACCCGGTAGTCATTGAACCAGTGGTACAATTCACGCTCTATTTCAAAGTGAGATACGAGATAGAACAGGCCAAAAGCAAGTAAACGCAAAACCCTCCGGCCCGATAATGGATACTATTCTTCGCTCTGCTTCCGGGCTATACCCGAAATTACTTGGCGTCTCCTGGCCTGACCTGGATATCGCAATACAGCGGCTTCATGATTTGAGTGAGACTGTTCACGCCGCAGGCGTGTTCCAGGTGAGACATGGGAACAACAAGTTGGCGCGGATATTGGCTCGGATTGCGCGCCTGCCGGCCGCCGGGGAAGCCGTTGACATTCGGCTACGGGTTACCGCGAAGGATGAAGGCGAGGAGTGGCGCCGGATGTTCGCAGGACGTCCTCTGGTAAGCATGCAATATGATCGGGGCGGATTCCTGGTCGAGCTTATGGGAGTCGTGGAAATGCGGTTTCTACTTGAAGTCGCCGGCGGAGCGCTCAACTATCGAACAGTGAGCGCCGCTTTGCGCTTTGGGTCTCTGCGCGTCCCGCTTCCCCGCCGGCTCAGTCCGTGTGTCACGGCCCGTGAGAAAGCCGTTGGCGACATGAATCAGATCCATGTCTCCGTGGACGTAACATTCTCCTTGATCGGGCGTTTGATCGCCTATGACGGCATACTGACTCAGGTTGAGGCTCGGCAATGACAACCGCGCTATGGCTCCTGGCTATTCAAGGAATTATCGGAGCCTTCGACACACTCTATTATCACGAATTGCGGGCCATGCTTGCGGCGGGCGGTTCGCTGACCGCTCCCGAACTCAAGCTGCACGCGGCGCGTGACTTCCTTTACGCAGGGATCTTCGGCGCGCTTCCATATCTGGAGTTGCATGGACTTTGGGCCATAGTTCCTGCGGCGGTCCTATTGACGGAAATCATGTTGACCCTGGCTGATTTCGTGGTCGAGCGTCGAGTCAGGAAACCGCTGGGCGATGTTTACGGCGGTGAACGCGTCACTCACGCGTTGATGGCAATCATCTACGGCGCGGCGCTGGCGAATCTGCTCCCCGTTTTGTGGAGTTGGAGCCGGTTGCCGGCCGCGATTGTTCCGACGACTGCGGCGCCTGCGCCGCTGCGATGGAGTTTGACAGTGATGGCGATCGGCGTCTTCATTTCGGGCCTGCGCGATCTCTATGCGGCGCTCGGCCTGCCGCATGGGGAATGGCCGTGGAGCGCGGAGAAAGTTGAAAGACATTTATGATCGCGCGACGGAAGTTTCATCGAGTTGTCTTCATTATCGCCGGAGTTTACAACCTGGGCTGGGGAGCGTTCTCGGCCCTCGATCCTCAGTGGTTGTTCCGCTTCGCGGGCATGCCTCCGCAGAATTATCCGGAAATCTTCGCCTGCCTCGGAATGGTCATCGGTCTGTACGGCATTCTCTATCTGGAAATCGCGCGCGTTCCCGAACGGGGCTGGCTACTGGCCGCGGTCGGACTTTTGGGCAAAACGCTGGGCCCGATCGGTTGGCTGATTCTTGTCCTGCGGGGCCGCTGGCCTGTTGCGACCGTGATTTTGTGCGTCACGAACGACCTGATCTGGTGGATTCCTTTCAGCCTCTATTTGTACGACGCCTGGCCGCCGCGAGCGACATACGAGACGAAGGCGCGATAGAACGGCGCAGAAATCTCCGCGTTTTCACCCAAAGCGGTATAATATCCACGTTCAACTAACAGGAGATCGAACAATGGCAACTAAAAGCCTATATAGTCAATACGATGAACAGCCGCCATTGCCGAAGGAAGTCCTGCCGACAATGTATGACCTTCCTGATGAAGGTGAGGACCAACCCGGTATGCCCGACATATTCCATGTGTGGCAAGCTCGCCTGTTGGATGAAACCTTCCGCCCGCCCGATTACGAACCGGAAGAGATATTCACCGCCAGCGACCTGAACATCTATTACAACGTCCACGATTTCAGCCAATGCAAACGTCCAGACTGGTTCGCGGTGGTCGGCCTGCAAAAGTTGGAAAAGAAGCCTGAAATGCGATTGAGCTACCTGATCTGGCAGGAAGGCATAGCCCCCCAGATCGTCGTGGAATTGCTCTCGCCGAGCACGGAGAAAGAAGATCTGGGGCTAAAGCTGCGCGACGCGAAAGGCCCTCCGTCCAAGTGGGAAGTTTACGACGGATGGGACACATCAAAATTGTCCCACTATTGCGATTGTTAATCGCTCTAAAAAGCAAATTGGAGGGAGAGTTGCAATCTGCGTGAAGGGCGCGCGGCGACGGCCTGTCCAAAGAACGGCGATTTTTGATTACCGACATAACCGGCGAAGTTCACGCGGTTGGTTACATTCAAGGCGTTCAGCCCGACGGTCAATTTCGGACCTTCATCCTTCTTGTGTCTGTTAAGCCGGAACTCACGCGACCAGCGCAGATCGAGTTGCGCCAGGCCCGGCCCTTCCAAAGTGTTCCTTCCTACGCCATCGGGCCGCTCCAACGTCAGACTGTCGTTATTGTCATCGCGGCCGGTGATGATCGTGTAAGGCGCGCCGGTATGCAGCGTCAACGCCGCGCCCAGATTGAAGTACTTGCCCGCATTGATCGTTCCCAGCAAATTGAACCTGTGGCGCACGTCAAAATCGGCGCGTCCCCATTCGCCCGTCAGGTCGTGGCTGCTGGCGGGAAAGCTGCTGATGCCGCCGGTGTCATTGCGGGCGTGGCCAAAGACATATCGCATCATGCCGCTGAAGTATCGCGTTATGTTTCCGCGCAGCCCCAGTTCCAACGAATGACTGGATTGGCGGCCGGTCGATTCGATCTGTCGCACGAGAGAGAAATTCGGATCGGGTCGCTGGCCGAAGAGCGGCGCCAAAGGCGCGTTTGCGTCACGCGAGCGAAAGAGGTTGACGCCCCGTGTGTTGTAATAGTTCACGGTCAGCGTCAGCGATTTTTGTAACTGCCGCTCAACGCCTAAGCCGGATTGCAAGGTATAAGGGATCACCACGTCCGGGGCCAGACGCACAATGCTGGAAGGTTCGCTGGCGCTCGACTGGCCGACGCTGAAAGGATCAGGGAATCCGGGATTGCTGACCACATACTTTCTCAGCCTCCGCCCGTCAAAGCGCAGCAGATCGAAGATGGGCCCCGGCCCGGTGCGGTCATAAAAAACGCCGAAGCCGCCGCGGACGACGGTCTTCCGGTCTTTGCCGGGAGCCCAGGCCACCGACAGGCGCGGCGCAAAGTTATTGCCGTCCGCGTTGAAGTAATTCTGCCGGTCGTAACGCAACCCCATCGCGACCGAAAGGTTGGGTCGCAGCCTGATCTCGTCCTGCGCGTAAGCCCCTGCGACGATCTCCCAAAAAACGAGTTTGGTCACGCCCTGCTGCTGCTCAAACTTGAACGGACGTCCGTCGAGATAATCCTGCAATGAAGAGAAATAGAATGTGCCCGCGCTGTTGCTGCGATCGTTGAGGCCCCGGCGGCTGAAATCTGGAACCTGAATCCCGCCCTTGACGACGTGCTTGCCCTGCGACCAGGTCAGAACCTCGTTTAATGTCCAATGCGCTTCCGTGCGCAGAACGTCGGCCTGCGCGCCGCCGGTGGTAAAGTTGTCCTGCACGACGATCCGCCGCGCCTGATTGACGCTGACCGTCGGCCTGTCGTAACGGCCAAACAGCACGTTGATCTGGTTGATGAGTTTCGGCGAGATGATCCAATTGTGATTGAACCGCAGCCGGTCTTCACGGCTTTTGACGTTCGTTGCGACCTCGGGCAAATTGAATCCGCCCACGCCCTGATTATCGCTGCTCTCCCGTTCATATGAATAGGTCGCCGAGAGCGTGCTCTTTTCGCTCATCTGCCGGGTCAGGCGCACGGAAAAATCGAGATCGCGGTCCTTTCTGGGAAAGGTATCCCGGATCGTCCCATTCGGCCCGGATCCTAATATGATTGACTGCCGGTCATCCTCCTCTTGCTCGAAAGAGAACAGAAATGACGTTGGATGATCCTTGCTACGAAGAAACGGCCCCGTCAGGTTCCCTTCATAAACTCGCCGCTGTTCGGGCGGGCGCGTCTCCGCGAATACGTTACGGGCGTTCAGACGATTGTCACGAAAAAGAAAGTTGAAATCGCCATGAAACTCGGCCGAACCGGGTTTGGTGACGATCTCGATGCGGCCGCGCCCCGGGCGGGAATACTCAGCCGAGTACGGATTGTTATTGATCTTGATTTCCTGAATGGCCGAAGGCGAAAGGCCCACCTTGGCCGCTTCCATTCCGTCCACGACCAGCGTCACGCCGCCTGTCGCCGTAGCGTCCGCGCTCAAAAAGCCGGACAGCGCCTCAATGTAATTCTGGTCCAGCGCCGGC
>DASUFM010001054.1:0-4041 GCA_036274535.1 Blastocatellia bacterium | reverse complement strand
GTCGCGAGCTTACGCCACTTCTCATCGAACTCCGCTATCGAATCGAACTCCCATAATTCCAGGTATTCCTGGGCGTCGCCGACGACGCTGCGCCAGAGGCCCCAGAACCTGAATCCGTGCTCGCGGATCAGCGGCAATGTCCGCTCGGCGAATGTCCGATCGTATTCAGCGACGTGATGCGCGCGCAATTTGTACGAGATTTTCAGCAGTATCATATGTTCAGCGGGGAAATCCCTTTTGGATCACGCTCTCCATCGCCTCGGCGAACATGTCGATTTCGCGGAGAGTGGTGTAAACGTTGGGCGTGACGCGAACGCCTTCGAATTCCGGATGTTTGATCGGAGTGGTGATGATCCGATACTGATCGAACAGATGAGCGGTCAACTTACCGGGATCGACGCCTTCGATGTTGACCAGGGCCAGTCCGCACGACTGTTTGGGATCGTAACTGGTCAGTATCCTGACGCCCTTTTGAGTTTCGAGCCGCTTCGCCCAGCGGTGAAAGAGGAAACGCAAACGAGCCGCCTTGCGTTCGGGGCCGATGCCTTCGTGGAAATTGAGGGCCTCGTTGATGGCCAGCGCGTTCGCCGAAGGGTGAGTGCCTATCTCCTCGAATTTGCGGATGTTGGCGCCGTTATGCTCTTCCGAAGCCATCAGCGACCACAGACCCGGGATTTTCGCTTTGCGAACATACAGAAAGCCTGTGCCGTGCGGCGCCAGCAGCCATTTGTGCAAACTCGTGCCGTAGTGGTCGCAATCCAGGTCGGCATGTTTATACGGGAAATGCGCGAAGGCATGAGCGCCGTCGACAATCGCCTCGACGCCGCGCGACCGCGCCATTTGGCAGAGGCGTTTGACCGGGTATATCTGCCCGCTCAGGTTCGTGACATGACAGAAATGAATGACGCGGGTGCGCGGCGTGATCGCGCGCTCGAAGAGATCGACTATCTCATCCTGGTTTTTCAACGGAACCGGAATGGAGATTTTTTTGACCGAGATTCCTTCACGCCGTTCGCGCTGCCGCCACGTGGTGAGCATTCGCCCGTAATCCTGGTTGGTCGTCAGTACTTCGTCGCCCGGTTTCAAATCCAATCCGAGCTGGCAGATTTCCAGAGCTTCGCTGGCGTTGCGCGTGATGGCGATCTCTTCCATGTCGCAGCCGAATGCGAGCGCCAGGCGGCGGCGCACGCTTTCGATCTGCGGGTCCAGGACGCGCCACATCGAGTAGACGGGCGCATTGTTCGAAAATTCCAGGTAGCGCCGCATCGCGTCCTGCACTACCCGCGGGCTGGGGCAGACGCCGCCGTTATTCAAATTGATCAGAGTACGGTCGACAGTGAACGCATGCTGAATCTCGAACCAGAAGTCTTCGTCTCCGGCCACCTCATCGGCCGCCCGACCTGAAACGAATCGTACGGCGTCGAGCGCCCGCGCCATCCCAGTCTCATTGAAACTGGCCGCGGCCGCCCCGAGCGCCGCCCCTTTCAGAAATGATCGTCGTGTGAACATAGTTTGTTTCCTCAGCAAATCATGAATAAATCATGAATAGGGCCCATATGCCCTATAAGGCTTATAAGCCCTATAATGTCCATAATGATCGAAGAGATTCAAGCAAAATCAATCCTCAATCCGACTGGCGGGTTCCTGGCCACCTACACGCATTCGCTCAACGCCTATCAGGGCTGCGCGTTCGGCAGAAACTCGTGCCCCTATTGCTATGTGCGCGCGATGCCTGTTCAGAGATTCGCCGGCCGCCCCTGGGGCGAATGGGTGAAAGCGAAAATCAACGCGCCTGAATTGCTGAAGCGCGAATTGGAAGCCGCGAAGCGCAAAGGGACATTTGGAAAATTGCGGATTTTCATGAGCACGGCGACCGATCCCTATCAGGGCGCCGAGACGCGATTGAAACTGACCCGCGGAATTCTGGAAGCGTTCGCGGAGAGCGGCGATTTCGGATTTCTTGTCGTGCAGACACGCTCGCCGTTGATCGAACGCGACATGGATCTGCTCGAGAGGCTCGGCTCCCATGTCGCAATCAGTTTAACGATCGAAACCAACCGTGACGAAGTGCGGCGACAAATCACCCCCGCGTCGCCATCCGTGGAACGCCGCCTGGCGACGCTCGAACGATTGACCCGCGCCGGATTGAAAACGCAGGCGGCAATCAGCCCGGTCCTGCCGTGCGACCCGGAAATCTTCGCCGAACTGATCGCTTCCCGCGCATCTCGCGTCGTCGTTGATACGCTGATCGATGGCGACGGCGCGGGCGGCAGGCGAAGCGCCGAACTCGGAATGCCGCAACTGCTGCAATCGTTCGGATATCAGGATTGGCTGAATGGTGGCGATGGGCGCCTCCCTCTGCTCGAAGCCCTGCGCCGGCGGATGGGCGCCCACCGCGTCGGATTCAGTCAGGAGGGGTTTAATCTGATCTGAGTAACTGGCGGAAACAACAGGAAGACATGATGATTGGTTGAGTATGGGGTTATATTTTTTTCTTTATATGTAAAATGTAAATGGTGCTATTATGCGCGCGATGGAAATATCCCCACTCTCAAATCGAGTCCAGTAACGTAAGCTTCAGGGAAGTTTCGGGCTTGCGCTTTTTGAATCCCCTACGGTGGGTTGTTTCCAGCGACGCCTACTCGCTAGCATCAACGGTGATGTGCCGTCAGGCAGTTTTCGGCTTGCGCAATCGGTGGTTAGAGAGCAGGAAGTAATAATCCTTGAAGCAGCTTGCCAGTTGTCTCTTGTCAGTTTGCCCGTTCTTGTTTGCTTGCTAAGTGACGATAGCGTTAGTCGGAAACCGTTTCCGCCTGCCTGCCTGCTTCGTTAAGTTCGAGGAAAATCTATGTCAGTCAGATTGTATGTCGGTAATCTGCCCTTCAGCATCTCAGAGTCGGAAGTGGAAGAGATGTTCAGGCAGATTGGCGTCGTCGAATCAACCAATCTGGTAACAGACCGTGACACTGGCCGTTCACGCGGATTCGCTTTCGTCGAGATGGATTCACGCGAAGCCGCTGAGGCGGCGATTGCGGAACTCAATGGCCGCGAGATTGATGGACGAGCTTTGACCGTCAATGAAGCCCGTCCGAGGGAGAACCGCGCGCCGCGTGGAGGAGGCGGACGCGGATTCGGCGGAGGTGGAGGCGGCCGTGGCGGCGGATTCAACCGTGACCGGGGCGGACGCGGTAATCGTTACTGAATATATGCTACATCCATGTGGACGCTGGGGCGGAAGCATGGGCGGATGCATGGGCGGATACATCGCAGATGCGGCGGTGTCAAAACTGATTATCAGTTTTGACACCGCCGTATTCGCTTTTATGCCTTACAATATCCTTTATGTATTACAATCTCAGCCGTCATGGAAAATATTTCTCGAAAAATAGCGCAAATGCGCCGCGAATACGTCTCACAACCTTTTGATGAAAGTCAGGTCGCCAGCGATCCGATCACTCAGTTTCAGCGGTGGTTCGATGAAGCCGTGCGCTCCGAGCAGCCGGACCCGGAAGCAATGACGCTATCGACCGCGACGCCCAATGGGCGCGTGGCCGCGCGCATCGTACTCTTGAAGGGGTGGGACGAGCGTGGTTTCGTCTTCTTTACAAATTACGAGAGTCACAAAAGCCGCGAAATAATAGACAATCCACAGGTGGCTCTGACGTTCTACTGGCATTCGCTTCACCGGCAGGTCAGAATCGAAGGCCTGGCGGAGAAGGTCACGCCCGAAGAATCCGAAGAATATTTTCAGACCCGCCCCCGCGGCAGCCAGATAGGCGCCTGGGCCTCGCCACAGAGCGAAGAAATCATAGACAGAGAAGAACTCGAACGCAGAGTGGACGAGATCGAAGCCCGATTCAAAGACCGCCCGATCAACTGCCCGCCATTCTGGGGAGGCTTTCGTGTGAAACCTGATAGAGTGGAATTTTGGCAGGGGCGTGAGAGCCGCTTGCACGACAGGATTCTCTATACCTTGCGCGGCGTCGAGTGGCGAATCTCCAGACTCGCTCCTTGATTGCGGATTGCGGATTGCGGTTTTAT
>DASUFM010001053.1:0-7229 GCA_036274535.1 Blastocatellia bacterium | reverse complement strand
TACTTCGCCACCGCCCGGCTGTGGGACGACGGGATTATTGATCCGCGAGAGACGAGAATTGTATTAGCGATCGCATTGGCGGCTGCATATCAAAGGCCGGTTGAGGGGACGATGGAATGGGGAGTGTTCAGGCATTAAGCAAAACCAGGAGTTTTGGAGCTTGGAACCGCGCTCCAAAGCTGTCGCTGATCCAATACCAATTTTGATCAAGGCGAAGCCTGGGTACGATTCAGCTTTACGCGGCTATTCGTCACGAAGCGCGATAAGCGGATCGACTTTGGTCGCGCGTTTCGCCGGCCAGAACGTGGTTTTTAAAGCAATATGAATGACGTAACACAACGCTTCTCAAGCCGGGTCGACAATTACATCAAGTACCGCCCCGGCTATCCGAAGGAAATCATCGAGACTTTGCGAAGTGAATGCGGCCTGAACTCTGATTCGATTATCGCCGACGTCGGTTCGGGCACGGGCATTCTGGCCGAAATGTTTTTAAAGAACGGCAATGTGGTTTACGGCGTCGAGCCGAATCGCGAGATGCGCGAGGCCGGCGAACGATTACTGAAAGATTATCCGCGGTTTCACAGCATGCCGGCTCGGGCCGAAGAAACCACCCTGCCTGACCATAGCGTTGATTTCATCACGGCTGGACAGTCGTTTCACTGGTTCGATCGTCAAAAATGCAGGCTGGAATTTGCACGCACCCTCAAATCCTCGGGCTGGATCGCGCTGATCTGGAATGAGCGTGTTACAAACACGACGCCGTTTCTCGTCGCTTACGAACAGTTGCTGAAAGAGTATTCGACGGATTACGAGAAGATCGATCACCGACAGATTAACGATGACGTAATCCGCGATTTCTTCGGCCCTGCTCGGTTCAGGCTGAAACGGTTCAACAACAGTCAGATTTTCGATTACGAAGGCGTGAAAGGCAGATTGCTTTCGTCGTCCTACGCGCCCGAAACCGGCCATCCGAATCATGAGCCGATGCTCGCCGAGCTCGAGAGGGTTTTTCAGGCTTATCAGGACGACGGCAAAGTCATCTTCGAGTACGTCACTCAAATGTATTACGGCCAACTGTAACAGGCTAAAACCTACTACCCAAAACCTAATACCTAAAATCAAAAAATAAATGAACAGAGGCCGGTTCACAGGTTTTTAGGTTTTAGGTATTGGGTAGTAGGCTTTAGTTCTTTTTATCAATTTCTCCGGTTTTCAAGGAGTTTATATGGAGACTGAAGAGAGCAAAATTCAGAGTTACCGTGATTTAAAAGTCTGGCAAAGGGCGATGGATCTGATCGAAGAATGCTACAAGCTGACCGAGAAGCTTCCACCAAGCGAGAGCTTTGGCCTGACAAGCGGCATTCGGCGCGCGGCCATCCTTGTGGCTTCATACATTGCGGATGGGAAGGGACGAAACAATACCGCCGAATATCTTCAGAAGCTGTCGGCGGCGAGCGGCTCGCTGAAGGCGGTTGAAACTCAGGTTCTGGTCGTGGAGCGGTTGAAATATCTGCCGATGAGCGAGATCGAGCCGGCGCTCGGCCTCAGCGAAGAAGTCGGCAAGATGCTGAACAAGTTGACTCAGAGTTTGAGAGGCTGGCGAGGCTGATGAAATCGTTTCGCAAAATTCTGGTCGCCAATCGCGGCGAGATCGCTTTGCGCGTGATGCGATCCTGTCACGCGATGGGTATAGAGACAGTTGGCGTCTATTCCGACGCCGACGCTCAGGCGCCGCATGTCCGTTTCGCCGGCGAGGCGGTCCGTCTCGGCGAGGCTCCCGCCGGAGAGTCTTATCTGCGGATAGATAAGATAATCGAAGCCGCCAAACGAACCGGCGCTGACGCCATTCACCCCGGCTACGGATTTTTGTCTGAGAACGCCGAGTTTGCCGAAAGCTGCGCCGTGGCGGACGTCGTCTTCATAGGCCCGCCGCCAGCCGCGATTCGGGCGATGGGGTTGAAAAGCTCCGCGCGCAGTCTGGCCGCGGAAGCCGGCGCGCCCGTCGTTCCCGGTTACGACGGCGAAGATCAAAGTATGGAAATTTTGCGCGATCGCATAATCGAAATCGGTTTTCCGGTTCTGATCAAAGCCTCGGCTGGCGGAGGAGGCCTTGGCATGCGCGTCGTGCGCGACGAAAGCGCGATTGATGAAGCCGTCGATGCCGCCCGCCGTGAGGCTGAAAAGTCTTTCGGCGACGGCTCGCTGTTGCTGGAAAAATTCATTGAGGGGGCGCGCCACGTCGAGTTTCAGATTTTAGGCGACGCCTACGGAAACCTGGTTCATCTTTTCGAGCGCGATTGTTCATTGCAGCGCCGCCATCAGAAGATCATTGAGGAGAGTCCATCGCCTGCCGTCAACGAAGAATTACGCAGGAAGATGGGCGAAACGGCTGTCAACATTGGCCGCGCGATCGGCTACACGAATGCGGGCACGATTGAATTCGTCCTCGCCGCGTCCGGCGCATTCTACTTTATCGAAGCCAACACGCGCCTGCAGGTCGAACATCCAGTTACCGAAATGATCACCGGACTCGACCTGGTCAGGCTGCAGATAGAGATCGCCGAAGGCCGTCCGCTGCCTTTCGCCCAGGCCGATTTGAAGACCAAAGGCCACGCGATCGAGGCTCGGCTTTACGCGGAGGATCCGGCCAACGGTTTCCTGCCTTCGACCGGGAAGATAATCGATCTGCATTTTCCCGCGATCCAAGAGGATTGGGATTTGCGCATTGACTCCGGGATCGAGCGCGGGATGGACGTAGGCATACATTATGATCCGTTGCTGGCCAAACTGATCGCGCGCGGC
Source organism: Blastocatellia bacterium (assembly GCA_036274535.1). Lineage (GTDB taxonomy): Bacteria > Acidobacteriota > Blastocatellia > RBC074 > RBC074 > JAJVID01. The sequence goes on along the minus strand of DASUFM010001053.1, from coordinate 4,427 downwards.
CATGATCGTGACGCGGTGATTCGCAAACTGGTCTATGCGCTGCGCCAATCGGCGATTCAAGGCTTGCGGACCAATCGCGATTTTCTGATCCGCCTGCTCGAACATCAGGATTTCAGGCGGGGAAGCGCTCACACAGGGTTCATCCCCGAACATATGCGCGAATTGATCGCAGACGATGATCCTCGACTCGATCGTGAAACGCTCGTCGCCGCCGCGCTCTATTTGCAGAATCAGTGGCGGGCGTCAAATGGATTGTCTGGCGAATTGCAGCCTGGTTTTCGCAACAATCCTTACCGCGATCCCTCAATCAGGTTTCAGATCGATTCTGGAGAAGCCGAGGTCTCGTGGCGCCGGATCGGCGCGGGGACTTACCGCGCGCGAGTTTTCGATTCAACTGTCACTGCGCAAGTGCTATCCTCGACTCCTGACGGCGGTATTCGAATCGAGATCGACGGCGTCCAACGAGCGTTTAAGATCGCCGAGGCCGGCGACGAACTTTATATCGATTCATCTTCGGGATCGCGCGTGATCAAACGGTCGCCCAGGCATCCGATGCGCCATGCGGCGCCGGGGCATGCTTCAGCCAATTCTCCCATGCCGGGGAAGGTGCTGAAGATTCTGGTCGAAGCCGGGCAGAAGGTTTCAGCTGGAGATCCGCTGATCATCCTCGAAGCGATGAAGATGGAACATACGATGCGCGCGGCGTTGGAGGGGGTCGTCGAATCAGTTCTGGTCATCGACGGCGAAGTCGTGGGACCAGGACAGCTTTTGGTGCGAATCAATGATGAATAGGCCCTATAGGCCCTAGTTTGGAGGAATCATGCCATCAACAAATTTCACCGAAGAGCGCGCGATGTTGCGCGAAACCGTCAAGCAGTTTTGCCTGAGAGAGATCGCGCCGCACGCCGAAGAATGGGACGAAGAGGGGATTTTCCCGCGCGAGATTTTCAAGAAGGCGGGCGATCTCGGTTTGTTCGGGATTCGGATCGATCCGAAATGGGGAGGCGCGGGGTTGGACTGGTGGGCGACCGCCGCTTATCTCGAAGGCCTGTCATACGCGAACAACGGCGGCGTTGGGATGGCGTTGATGGTGCAATCGGACATCACTCTGCCCGCGCTGGAAGAACTCGGGACCGACGAGCAGAAGGAAGAGTTCTTGAAACCGGCGGTGGCCGGCGATTACATCGCCGCGCTGGGCATAAGCGAGCCCAGCGGCGGATCGGATGTCGCCCGGCTCAAGACCCGCGCGCGGACCGACGGCGATGATTTCGTGATTTCCGGGCAGAAACTCTGGATCACCAACGGCACGCGAGCCGATTTCATCATCCTGGCTGTTCGTACCGGCGGAGAAGGGCACAAGGGAATTTCGATGGTTCTTTTCCCGACCAGGACGAAAGGCTTCAGCGTCGGTAAAAAGCTCAAAAAAATAGGCAACCTCTCTTCGGACACGGCGGAGCTGTTTTTCGACAATTGCCGCATCCCGCGCCGTTATCTGCTCGGCGAATTGAACAAAGGGTTTTACTATACGATGATCAATTTCCAGGGCGAACGTCTGGCCGCCGCGCTCAGCGCCGTTTACAGGATGGAGCGCGCTATGGAATACGCGATCAATTACGGCAGAGAGCGAGAAGCCTTCGGCCAGCCCATCGGGTCGTTCCAGGTCTGGCGACACCGATTCGCCGAGCATCTGACCAGCATCGAGGCGGCGAAATGGCTCTGTTACCGCGCGCTGGATCTGATCAATCGTAAAGAGAAATGCGTGCGTGAAATCACCATGGCCAAACTCTTTTGCAGTGAACTGGATCAGCGCGTAATGTACGATTGCATGCAGATCATGGGCGGCTTCGCTTACACCACTGAATATCCGATCGGCCGCGCCTGGCGCGACGCCCGGTTGAACACCATCGGCGCGGGCGCTTCGGAAATCATGAAAGAGATCATCGCGAAAGAAGCGAAGCTATGAAGAGCGGGAACGGGGAGTGGGGCGTTGCTTTTCTTCCGCTCTCCATTTCCCATCGCATGGCAGGATGAAAGATTCGCTTATGGACTATCAAAATCTCACACTTCCACAGATCTACGATGAAACCGAAGCCATCGCCGGCGACGCAAGGACTCTCTTCGGCCATTTGAATCCGCGGCAACTCAACTGGAAGCCGTCCGCCGATTCATGGAGCGTCGCGCAATGCCTCGAACATCTAATCACGTCCAATCGCTCGTACGATCCGGCTTTTGATCTGATACTGAAAGGCGCCTACAGTAAGACATTCATGCATCGCATACCGTTCCTGCCCGGGTTTTTCGGCAGGATACTGATCAAATCTGTTTCGCCGGACGCTCGGCGGAAGCTCAAGGCTCCAGGCCTGGCGCAACCCTCCTCAAGCGCGATTGAGCCACAAATAGTAGAGCGCTTCATCGCAAATCAACGCGAGACGCTGGCGAAGATGAAGTCGCTGGAGGACGGAGACCCGGCGAAGATAATCGTCACCTCGCCTTTCCTGAGCGTGGTGGTTTACAGCGCGCTCGACGCGTTTCGGCTCATAGTGGCTCACGAGCGGCGCCATTTCGCCCAGGCTCAGCGGGTGACGCAGGCCGAGGGGTTTCCGCGGTAAATCCGAACAAAAACCATAATCAAGTCTTTTTATTTTCTACTTTTCATATTACATTTGTCGTTTCCCCAGCGATTACTTGTCGTCGATCATTAGTTGTTGAAAAACGACGAATGACTACTGACGAATGATTACTTACAGCGGTTTGCGCTTGATTGAAGAGGCCGCTTGCTTACGCGCGCGGTACTGTACCGCGACCGTGAGGGAGCGGAGTCTTCGTTCATCTGAAAACCGCTATAAAAGAAAATGGAAAATGAAACTACGGCGGGCTATGCCCGCCTATTGATTTGCCAGTTAATCTGCCAATCAACCAGGAGTAGAGAGGGAATATGCAGGAACCTATTGAAGCTGTCGGAGCGGCGACAGCTGCAAGTCCGAGCAGGTCCTCAGGATTATGGGGGACATTAAAGGAAGCTGTTCGCGGATCGGAACAGAATTTTACCGAAGGCGGAATAGGCCGGGCGATCTTTCTGCTTTCTGTTCCGATGGTGCTCGAAGTGCTGATGGAGTCGCTTTTCGGCATCGTCAACGTTTATTGGGTGGCGCATCTGGGCAAGGAGCAGGCGGCCGCGGTCGGCGTCACCGAATCGCTGTTGACCATTGTAATCACCGTCGCGATGGGATTAAGCATGGGCACGACGGCGATGGTGGCGCGCCGCATCGGAGAAGGTGACCGGGAAGGCGCGGCCCGCGTCGCTGAGCAGGCGATCCTGCTGGGCGTTCTGATTTCGATCCCCATCGGGGTCGCCGGCGCGCTCTTCAACAAACAATTATTCCATGTGATGAACGCCGAATCGGGCGTGAGCGGCGTGGGCGGCGGGTACCTGACAGTCATCTTCGGCGCGAACGTGGTGATCATGCTGCTGTTCATGATCAACGCGATCTTTCGCGGCGCCGGCGACGCCGCGATTGCAATGCGGGTATTATGGACCGGCAATCTGATCAATCTGGTTCTGGATCCCTGCCTGATCTTCGGCCTGGGGCCTTTCCCGGAACTGGGCGTGACCGGATCGGCCGTCGCCACAACCATTGGGCGCGGCGTCGCCGTGATTTATCAATTCATCAGTCTCTCGCGTGGCAAGGGGAGAGTACCGGTCAGGTTGGGCCGAATGCTTCCGAATTTCGGTCTGATGAAGACTCTGCTGCGCATCTCGCTAGGCGGAATGTTCCAGATTCTGGTGGCGACCGCGGCCTGGATGCTGTTGATGAGCATCGTCGGGCTTTTCGGGGCGGCGGCGCAGGCCGGTTACACTATCGCCATCCGCATTATCTGGGTCACTCTCCTGCCGTCATGGGGAATGAGCAACGCGGGGGCGACGCTGGTTGGACAAAACCTCGGCGCGCAAAAACCTGAACGCGCAGAGAAGTCGGTCTGGCTGGCGGGGCATAGCAACGCGGTCTTTTTAACCGCGGTCGCCGTCATTTTTATCACCTTCCCAGAATTCCTGATCCGCATCTTTACGCAAGACCAGACAGTCATTCCCTACGGCGTGGATGCGCTTCGATATATCAGCTACGGCTACATATTTTACGGCTACGGCATGGTGATGTCGTCGGCGTTCAACGGCGCGGGCGACACTTACACGCCCACGGTCATCAACCTGGTCTGCTTCTGGCTGATCCAAATCCCGCTGGCTTACACGCTGGCGAAATGGACCGGTCTGGAGACGAAAGGCGTCTTTCTGGCGATCACGATCGCGGAATCCATCCTGGCTGTGATCGCGATGCTGGCCTTCAGGCGAGGAAAGTGGAAAGCGCAGAAAGTGTAATAGGGCCGATAGTGCCTATGGGTCTTATAGGACCCATAGGCCCTATTTATCT
>DASUFM010001052.1:0-6443 GCA_036274535.1 Blastocatellia bacterium | reverse complement strand
GACGGTGGAATGCCGGCTGCTTTCCAGGTGTCCAGAAAGGCGATTGTCAGATCGCCGCGGCTCAGCCATTCTCCGGTCTTCTCGTCCTTCATTCGCTCGTTCCAGTAATCCAGGTCGGTCGAGAATGTCAGCGGGACTTTTTTCTCCCAGGCGTCGCGCAATTTGTCGACCGTTTGTTTGAACGCGCTCTCGCTGCCGCGATATTTTGTGAATGGCGTGTCGGTACCAGCCAGGAAGATGCCCTTCTCGGCCATCTGGCGATGGTGTTCCGGAGTCAGCGCATTGCCATGGCTGATGATGTATATTCCCGCGTCAATCGCGCGCTGAGCTCCTTCGGGAGTCTGCACGTGCCCATCGACTTTGCATCCGCCTTTAGCTGCCTCGCTGATGGCCAGCTTGATATCATCCACCGAATAGCCCCACGGCTTGCAATCGATGCAGAGCTTGATAGTCCGCGCCCCGAACAGCATGTTTTCCCGAACGGCGCGGACGATTTCGTCGCGGCTGTTGGCGTCAATGTATTCCGGGTAGACGATGTTGTGCTGCTTATACATCTCCGGCGTCGGCCAGAACTGCCCGCCCGTGCCGCCGATGATGATGCCCGACGGTATCACAGTCGGCCCCGGCAGCCATCCCTGCTCAATGGCCTGTCGCAGCGCCGTGTCGGCGTAAAGCGCGTTGTTGCCCACGTCACGAATGACGGTGAAGCCGGAATTGAGTAATTGGATTCCGTTCGACGCGGCCTGAATCGCGCGCAGCGGCGTCGATTCCATTACATAAGTCAGGTAGTAGTAATTGTTTTCCGGCTGCTCCTTGTAGGTAATCGCCATGTGCGTGTGCGCGTCGACGAGGCCGGGCAGCACTGTGAGCTTCGACAGATCAATGACCGTCGCCCCGGCGGGAATGGCCAGATTGGCGCCGACTTCCTTGATCTTCTCGCCTTCGATGATGATGACCTGATTGGCGGCCGCCGTCCCGGTCTCCGGGTCAATCAGACGGCCCGCTTTAATGGCGGTGATGGCGACGGATTGCGCTGGAGATTGCGCCGCTACGGCGCTTGCCAATAGCGCCAACAGTAAATGGAAAATGACTGTTCGTTGCTTCATCAGCTTCTCCTCTATCAAATAGACAGACGCGTATGGTTACGCCGCCTGATTGACTTCGCGCGCCGCGCGCGCGCCCGATTGCAAAGCCCCGTTCATCCAGCCGGGCCACGGTGAAGTGTGATCGCCGGCGAAATGCACGCGCCCTTCGGGCCGAGCGATGTGCGGCAGGAACGATTCCATTTGTCCCGGCTTGAACCATGCGTATGCGCCGCGAGCCCATTCGTCTTCGTCCCAACAAACCGACGCGCCGCCTTCGTAATGCTCGCGGACGGCCGGGAGAATCCGCTCCATCTGCTCGACCGTGAAACTCAGTCGTTCATCGGACGTCATCGCCGCCAGTCGCCGCGCGCGTCCGCCGGCCACATAGGCTTCCAAAAGGCCGCGCTTGCCGGGCAGGTAATGCGCTTTGTCGTATGCGGTCATGATCGGCAGGTCGGTCGTCGCCGCGCCCGAAAGGCCTTCGTCCAGCCAGAACCGTTTGCGCGTTTGCAGAAAAACGCGAGTGACGGACGTATTTCCTAATTGATCGATCGCCTGTCGCTTTTGGGCCGAAAAGCCCGGCGAAATTTCCACGCGCTTCAGAACCGCGAACGGAATCGCGCATATCAGATAATCCGCGGCGAATGTTTGCCGGCCCCCGGCCCGCGAACATGTCACGCGCGCGCCGCGCGCGTCGTGTTCAATCTTCACCACCGGCGAGCCGTAAAGAACCCTGTCGCCGAGCCTGGCGGCGAACGCGCGTGGCAGGGCGTCGCTTCCGCCGCGAATGGAAAACGATTGTTTCATCACGGCGCGCGGCGCGGCCTCACGCAGCAGGTTTAACGCCGAGACCTCATCGGCGCCTTCGCCCAATTGATCCGCCAGCCCCAGTTTCAAAATCTCCACCGCGCCGGGTGACGCGCCCTGCCGGCGGAGGAATTCCGCGAACGACATGCCGTCGTATTGTTTAAGCTGAGCCGGCGGCCAGTCGGCCATTTCGGGATTGCCGAATTCTTTCACGACAGGCGTGACGTATTTCGCCCACAACGCGCCGCGTCCCAATCCTACTTCTTCCGGCTTCAGTTCAATCGGCCATTCAACAACGCCGCCCGGCTTGATGACGATCCGTTTTCCGCGCATGTGGAAGATGAGCGCGCCGCTTGTTGGTTCCATCGGATCGAGCGCCACGCCCAATTCCTTGACGTATTTCATCGTCCATTCGTGGTTGTCGAACACATTCGTCGCCCCGGCTTCGGCGTACAGTCCTTCAGGAAATGAATCGCGCAGCGTCCATACCCGCCCTCCGCCGCGCGCGCGCGCCTCGACCACAGTGACTTCATGCCCGGCCTGCGCCAGTTCATAAGCCGACGACAATCCGGCCAACCCCGCGCCGATTACAATCACTTTTCTGGCCGCGCCGGTTCGCCGGATCACATCCCGACTCGCGGCGGCGATGACCGGATGAAGACAGGGAAGCGCTGTCGCGGCAAGTATGCCCCGCTTCAAAAATTCTCTGCGATTGACAGGGTTGCTCATTATTTAATCGCCAGCGCGTTTGGCGGCGAAGCCACGCCACCGAGTTTATTGAGCGGCGCCGCTGTAAAGAAAAACTCGTATCGACGATCCGCCGCGCAAGCTTCGGCCAGAGCTTCCAATTGGAACATCTCGCCGATGGGCATGCCCCACAGGCCGATGATCGTACCGTGCATCATTCCCGGATGTTCGTCCTTTTCGGGAGTAGCGGGCGGGTAGGCTTCAAAATCGGGATTGTCAGTGGCGATTGCGGCGAAATGATTGTCCCAGAGGAAGCGCAGCGAATCGACGCCTTGCTCCAGTCCTGCGATCTGCAACGCGCCTGGTTGCGCGAGCTGCGTTCGCTGCTCTTCATTCAACCGCTCATACCATTCGACCCATCCCGTGCGCAGAATCAGTATATCGCCGGTTTGAAATTGCAGCCCCTGCCAATCCGCCGCCGACTGCAATTGTTCAGCCGTAATTCCGTAACGCTCGCCGGGATCGAATGCGATGCCGTGCGCGGCGGCGAAGCGCCCGAAGTCAATCAACACGCCACGCCCCGCTATGCCGCGCCTTGCCCAATTATGAATTCCGTTGCGCGTATTTGTTTGGTCGGCGATCTGGTCTTCAGTCACGCCGTTGTAAAATCCATAACGCCTATGCCCGAAATGGCGCAGGCCGTCCCATTGCGAAGACGATTGCGTGTTGAAGTCGTCGTAAACATCATCGAAGACGTTCCTGCGTCGCCGGTTGATTGTATGGCGCATTGCCGCGCGGTTGAACAGCGGGGGATTCGGCAATTCCAATTCCCAGTTCAACGCGAAAACCTGGCCGGTCTTCACCAACTGAGCGGCGGCGGCCACTCGTTCCGGCGTCAGCAGATTCAGCGTTCCGATCTGATCGTCATCGCCGAACACCCCCCATGCGGAATGCGGTGGATGCTCAGGCTTGACGGGCAAATCGGCAAAGCCCGGCAAACGTTCCGGCAAGCTCATTTATATTCAGCTCCTTTGTGGAAAAGCGTATGGAAAAGCGCTCGCAGTGTAGCATCAGCGTCGCGTCGCCGCTATGCCGGACTGATTCCCATCTGGCCGGCGAGTTTCAGGATGTATTGTTTGCCCTCTTCGTACTCCGCGGGTGAACTCAGGTGCTCCAGCATCAACGGCGCTTCGAAAGGAAGCTCTGTGATGTTGGCCAGATAGGCTCGGTAATCGATGCCGCCGCGGCCCGGCACGGTCTCGGCAAAATGGACATTTTTTCCCTGCAGGTCTTTCGCGTGGCAGGAACAAACCCAGCGTCCCAGCTTGCGAAAGACCTCTTTGATGATCTCAGAGTTGCGGTAATAGCGCTCCGGGCTGTTGATGATGTTGCAAATGTCCACGTGGACGCCGAAGGAGGGGCGCGCCACGGCCTTCAACAATTTCAGGTAGGCGTCGGCGCCGTCGGGCAGGCTCCAGCCCATCATCTCGATCGTGAATTTCGTGCGCCGTGGTTTGACGGCGTCGATGACCTTGCGGCAATTCTCCACCGTCGCGTCAAAGAACTCCTGCGATAGATTGCGCGCGTCGGGGCCGTCCCACTGCTTCGGATTGAACGAACCGGCAATATCGACGCAGTTCCTGGCCCCGACCGCTTCGGCCAATGCGAGCCTTTCGATCACGTAGTTGAGATTCTCCCGCCGCTTCTGTTCGTCGGCTTCGAGCATGTTGCGCCAGGCCCCGACCTCAGCGATCACTACGTTCTCCGCCGCGAAGGCCCGCTCGATCGCCTTGACGCGCTCGGAATCCGCCACACTGGCCTGCGGGCAGTAGGCTGCGTTATAACCCAGCGCGCGATGAGCGTGGGCGAGTTCTGCCGGATCTTCGCTCTTGAGAAAAATTGGGCCGCCCAGACGCAGCTTGCTGCGAGGCGCCGCGCCACGCGCTGTCATTGCCGCGGCGGCCGAAATAGTCAATCCGCCCATGCCTCCGATAAAATGACGACGTGAGTAAAGGTTAGATGTCTGATCTGTCATCTTATTTACTGCTTTATCTCCGCCACCCAGTTGACAACCACATTGATCGGCGCGGTCGCAATCTCCGGCTATGTGATTACAATGAACCATTGCCAGTCACGGTTATAGCAAAGCTATTCCCGCCGACATTGATGAGTGGCGCGCCAAACAGAGCTAGTGTTTGTAGCGGGGAACGTAGTGATAGAACGCGGATGACACGGATGACGCCGATTGACACGGAACTTTTTCAGGTATTATCCGCGATGATCCGCGTTATCCGTGTCATCCGCGTTCTATCAACTCGTACACTGATCTAATCGGCAATCGCTTGATAAGTGAGCACACGAAACTCCGAGCCGTATTCCAGGCCGGTGTGCGGCAGAATCTGGATCATAAAAATGCCGATCAATTCTTCCTGCGGATCGATCCAGAATTTTGTGCCGGCCGCGCCGCCCCAGTTGTATTCGCCGGGCGACCCCATCATTCCGGCCTCGCCGGGCGCTTTGCTGACCTGAAAGCCGAGGCCGAAACCGTATCCCGGTCCCATGCCCGGAATGGTTCCGAGGCTGTCGCTGCTCATCAGTTGCACGGTCTTGCGGCTGAGCAGTCGTTTTCCGTTATATTGTCCCTGGTTGAGCATCATCTGGCAGAAATGCAGATAATCATACGCCGTCGAAACCAGGCCTCCACCGCCCGACTGCATCCCCAGTGATTGAAGGAAACTGGGCACGGCGTTCGGGAATTTTTCAATACATTCCTGGCGCGTCGAGCAAATCTTAGCGGGCTGAAGTTTGCCTTCTTTTGTCAGCGTGTAGAGCGCCGCCAGACGATCTTTTTTGTCGGCGGGGACGGTAAAGCCCGTGTCTTTCATGTCCAGCGGAGTGAAGATGCGCTCCTGCAAAAATTGATCGAAGGATTTGCCCGACAGGACTTCGACCAGGCGCCCGAGCACATCCACCGACACGCTGTAATGCCAGCGCGTGCCGGGTTCGTACTGCAGCGGGATGGCCGCGAGGTCTTTGACGAATTCCGCCAGATTCGATTCGCCCAGAATCCTGGCCTTGCGGTATTCACGATCGACCGGGGTGTCGCCGAAAACGCCGTACGTCAGGCCGGCCGTGTGCCGCAGCAAATCACGAATCGTGATAGGGCGTTTCGCCGGCGCGGTTTTCAACATCGGCTGCCCGGTCTGAGGGTCCTTCTCGTCCACCCATACCTGCATTTTGGAGAACTCCGGCAGGTATTTGGAGACCGGATCGTTGAGCTGAAACCTGCCTTCTTCGTAAAGCATCATCACCGCGACGCTGGTGATCGGCTTGCTCATCGAATAGATGCGATGAATCGTGTCCATGCGCATCGGCTTGCCCGTTTCCATGTCCGCCATGCCGAAGGTTTCCTGATAAGCGATCTTGCCGCGCCGGGCGATCAGGCCGCTGGCGCCAGGAATCTGTTTTTCCGCCAGGTGCCGGTTCATCACCTCGCGAATGTTGGCTAGCCGAGCGCTTGCCATCCCGACCTCCTCAGGCGCGACAGCGGGAAATTCATGATCGCTTTTGCCCGAGGCTGCGCTGGAGATTGGGCCAGACGCAGGATTGATGGACAGAGCGAGCAGAACAATCAGGAGAGAAATCAACACATGTCTCATAATTCCTCCACAGAAAAGCAGTTCGTAGTCCCGCCTTCAGGCCAATGGCGTTAAGTTAAGGCTTCGAAGTGGCGACAGCCTTTGGAGTGCGGGCGTTCGGGACCGCTTTGGTAGTCAACTTCGATTTTTCGACAATGATCAGAGAGAACCCACCGGGTCTTTCGTCCCCGAAGTGTGTGGGATCCAGGATGACTACCAAAGCGGT
>DASUFM010001051.1:0-3418 GCA_036274535.1 Blastocatellia bacterium | reverse complement strand
AAGGAGATAATAAATATGAGTTCAGGCGCCAATAAAACCATTCATTCCGATTCCGTTCAGAAGCACAAGGATTTTCTCTTTCCCGCGGTGGCGATGTATTACCAGGAACCGATCGCGCTTGAGCGCGGCGAGGGGATGTATGTCTGGGACGAGGGCGGCAATAAATACCTGGATTGCTTCGGCGGAGTGCTGACTACCAGCGTCGGCCATGTACACCCGCACGTAACCGAAGCCATTATCGATCAGGTCAAAAAGCTCAATCACATTTCGACGCTTTACGCCAACGGCCCGCAGGGGCGGCTGGCGGAAAACTGGCCGAGATCGCGCCGGGCAAGCTTGAGAAATCATTCTTCACCAACAGCGGCACCGAAGCCGACGAGACCGCGACGATGGCCGCGAAGCTTTACACCGGCCGGCAGGAAATTATCACAATGCGCCACAGCTACAGTGGGCGCACGGCGGCGGCGCTGACGGCGGCGGGCCAGGCGTCCTGGAAGATTCTGCCGGCGCAGGCGCCCGGCTATCATCATGCCCTGGCGCCGTATTGTTATCGCTGCCCGTTGAAACTCAGCTATCCCGAATGCGACATCGCCTGCGCCAAAGACCTGAAGGAAATGATCGAGACCGCGACTTCGGGCCAGATCGCGGCGTTCATGGCCGAGCCGATTCTGGGCGCGGGCGGCTTCGTCGTTCCGCCTAAAGAGTATTTCAAGGAAGCCGTCGCGATCATTCGCCAATATGGCGGCGTCTTCATCGCCGATGAAGTGCAGACCGGATGGGGCCGCACGGGCGAGAAATGGTTCGGCATCGAGCATTGGGATGTAGAGCCGGACATCATCACTTCCGCCAAAGGCATGGCGAATGGATCGCCCATCGGCTGGACGATCGCGCGCAAGGAGATCGCGGACGCCGTGCCGTCGCTGACCTTTTCGACCTTCGGCGGAAACCCCGTGACGACGCGGGCCGCCCTCGCCACGATCGAAGTGATCGAACAGGAAAACCTGGCTCACAACGCGAAAGTCGTCGGCGATTACCTGCATGAAAAGCTGATGGGATTGCAGGAACGATACCAAGTGATCGGCGACGTCCGCGGAAAGGGGTTGATGCAGGGCCTGGAGTTCGTCAAAGACCGCAAGACCAAGGAACCGGCGCCACAGGCCGTGTTGAAAGTTTTCGAGGAGACGAAGAAGCGCAACGTGTTGATCGGCAAGGGCGGCTCGTATGGGAATGTGATCCGGCTGGGGCCACCGCTGATTGCGACGAAAGACAATATGGACGAACTGGTCACGGCGCTGGATGAAGCGCTGGCGACGGTGTGAGGAGTGAAGCCTATGCGCACCCTGATAAAAAACGGCCACATCATCACCGCGGTCGATTCCTACACCGCCGACATTCTGATTGACGGCGAAACCGTGACGATGATCGGCAAAGACCTTTCAGCCGTCGTTGGCTCGGTCGATAAAACGATTGATGCGGCCGGCAAGCTGGTCATCCCCGGCGGCATCGATCCGCACACTCACATGGAGCTGCCTTTCGGCGGGACGTCGTCATCAGACGATTTCGAGACCGGCACGCGCGCGGCGGCTTTCGGCGGGACGACCACGATCATCGATTTCGCCGTGCAGTACAAAGGTCAGGCGCTGAATCAAGCTCTGGACGCCTGGTTCGCGAAAGCCGAAGGCAAAGCGACGACCGATTACGCCTTTCATATGATCTGCACCGACCTGCCGGACGAGCGGTTGCCGGAATTGAAGTCGATGATCTTGCAGGGCGTGACGAGCTTTAAATTGTTCATGGCCTATCCGGGCGTCTTTTTGATGGACGACGGAGCCATCTTCAAGGCGATGACGGAGGCGGGCGAGAACGGCGGCCTGATCTGCATGCACGCCGAAAACGGCGTCGTGATTGACGTATTGGTCAAACGCGCGATCGAACAGGGCCGCACGGCGCCGAAATATCACGCGCTGACCCGCCCAACGAAAGCCGAAGCCGAAGGCGTACATCGCGCCATCGCAATCGCCGAAATGGCGAACTCGCCGGTCTACATCGTGCATTTGAGCTGCTACGACGCGCTGAAAGAAGTCCAGGCGGCGCGCGATCTCGGGTTGCCGGCCTTCGCCGAGACCTGCCCGCAATATCTGCTGCTCGATTACAGCCTTTACGAGAAACCCGATTTTGAAGGCGCGAAATACGTGATGACTCCGCCGCTGCGCGACAAGGAGAACCAGGAATTGCTCTGGCGCGGATTGCGCGGCGACGACCTGCAGGTGATTTCGACCGACCACTGCCCGTTCTGCTTCAAAGAGCAAAAGGAGCTGGGCCGCGACGATTTCAGCAAGATTCCGAACGGCGGCCCCGGCGTAGAGAATCGAATGAGCCTGATCTATCACCACGGCGTGACCCAGGGGCGCATCAGTTTGAACCGCTTCGTCGAATTGACATCGACCGCTGCCGCGAAGATTTTCGGATTGTTCCCGAAGAAAGGGACCATCGCCGTCGGCTCGGACGCCGACATCGTGATCTTCGATCCGAACCGCGAACAGACAATCAGCGCCGCGACTCATCACATGCGGGTGGATTACAGCGCCTATGAAGGGTGGAAAGTGAAGGGCGTGACGGAAATCGCGCTTTCGCGCGGGAACGTAATCGTGGAAAATGGAGAGTGGAAAGGCAAAACCGGCGCCGGCAGATTTATTAAGCGAGGCGTTTTCGCATAAATAGAGAAAACGCGGAACACGCGAAAATAACGGAAATCGCGGATAAACGGAACAATTTCATAATAAATCTTCCGTGTGTTCCGTTATTTCCGCGTGTTCCGCGTTTTCGTTAGCGCTCTCATCACACAGGCTGAGGGTAACGAACATGTCCGAGCAACCTGAATACTCTTCCGAAACCATCCACCACACAGACGGTCGCGTCGAGTTGCGCGATCTCTCGACAATCGAATCCAGCCCGCTATATAACGAAGACCTTGCGCCGGTTGCCGTGGTGAAGCGCAACTGGACGACATACAACTACGCCGCGCTCTGGGTCAGCATGGCGCATTGCATTCCGACCTACATGATGGCGTCGGGATTGATCGCGTCTGGAATGAACTGGCGGCAGGCGCTCTTCACGATCCTGCTTGGCAACATCATCGTGTTGATTCCGATTCTGCTCAATTCGCATCCGGGGACGAAATACGGAATTCCCTTCCCGGTCTTCGCGCGAGCCAGTTACGGCACGCTGGGATCGAACCTGCCGGCGTTGATGCGCGCGCTGGTGGCCTGCGGATGGTTCGGCATTCAGACCTGGATCGGCGGCGAGGCGCTGCACACATTCTTCAAAGCCGTCATACCCGGCTGGCAGACGCTGCTGGGCAGCCAGGTGGGCCGGCACACTCCTACGGAGTGGTTGTCGTTTCTGCTCTTCTGGGGGC
>DASUFM010001050.1:0-5697 GCA_036274535.1 Blastocatellia bacterium | reverse complement strand
GAAAATTCGTGAATCCATAATTCGGGGGCAGTTCGGCGCTTTTCAACTTTTGGGCGCGGTCGAATTCTTCGCGCTCATTCGCCGGAAAAATCGCGAATAGTTCGTCGCTCGTCATGCCCAACCGAAGCCCGCGAATGACGGGCGCTTGAGCCAGAGTCAATTTACAACTCGGTTTTTGGGGCGGCGGAGGCGGTTGTGGCGCCGGTTTTTCCTCAGTCCTGGTTCCGAAGAGGGGATGTGATCTGTTCCGTTTCAGGATTACTATGGCGCGAAAACTGCTGCCCTCGCCTGCCCCGGCGGCTGCGGCGCCAATTTCCCAACCATTTTTCGCGTAGTGGTTAAGAAGCTCATCGGATGGGTTATGAAGTTGCTTGTATTCCCATTCCGCAGTTTGGCCGTAGGTGGTGGAGCAATAGAAGACCAAGAAACAGAGCGCAACAAGACAGATTCGGACTTTCATAGGCGCCTCCTGGCATAGGTTGGATTTTGTTCGAAAGGGGTATGGGCCTAAATACGCCCCAGGCGCCGGATAGTTTCAGAATATTATGCCGGTTTTCAGATGTATGAAGATGGTTAGCCACAGAGGCGCAGAGACACAGAGAAAGAAAGAGAGGGAAAGATCTAAATCAGCCCAGGCGAGATCGGGTCAGTACCGCGAGCGGTAGCGAGCGTCGCAGGCGCCTGGGTCACGCTCCCTACCGGTCGCGGCACTGACTCGGTGTACCAATCTTATGTGGTCCGATTTAGAGACGGATTACAATGTCAAACTGAGCAGCCTATAAACTTCTTCTCTTCCGCCGGCTGTAACTCTGATGATTCGTGAAGAGCGAACCCGCGCAATCCATCCGCGTTGAAACATCAGATCGAGCATGGCCGCGCCCAGGGCCCCGGCTATATGAGGCCGTCGCTCGCTCCAGTCCTGACATTGGCGCGCGAACGCGCGCCGCTGTTGTCGCAGCTCGCCGATTTCTATGCCGAGATCGCGAAACAGTTTTTCTCCCTTACTCGTGATCTCGAAATTGGCGGCGACAGGCCTGATATAGCCTTTATTCTCCAGCGCCGCGCATATCTCGACAGCCACTCTTCCGGCCAGATGGTCGTAACAGGCGCGAGCGTATTTCAAATCCGGCGTCTGTTTCGGCGGCAGATCGGCCATTTCTTTCGCCGAAGGGCCGAGAGCCGCCAACGCCTCGACGGCATGCGCGACTTCGGCGCCGGCGAGGCGGTAATAACGATGGCGGCCTCGCGGCTCTACCGCGAGCAAGCCCGCCTCAACCAATCGGGCCAGATGAGCGCTGGCGCTCTGCGCGGAAACGTTCGCGTAAAACGCCAGCTCACTGGCGGGCCTCGCCTGCCCCCCGAGCAGACTCCAGAGCATCACGATGCGCGCCGGCTCGCCGACCAGCGCGGCGATTTCAACAAGGTTCTGTTTTACATCCATAGTTAAATGGTAAATGAAACATTTCCGCCTGGCTAGAACTATGATTGAAAAACTCATCCACGAAGCGACGCGAAGAATCACGAAGATGAAATCAATCCTTCGTGATTCTTCGTGTCGCTTCGTGGATGAGTTTCCGAAGGAGGTTGAAAGATGTTTCCGCAAGATCCAATCGCCGCTGTAACTCACGCTGATCCATACGCCTATTATGCGGACCTGGTGGCTCGCAAGCCGCTCTATTACGACGACAAGCTCAGGCTCTGGGTGGCGTCGAGCGCGAGCGCCGTCACACACGCGTTGACAAGCAGCCTCTGCAGAGTTCGTCCGGCGACAGAGCCGGTTCCCGGATCGCTGATTGGGTCGCCCGCGGCCGAAATCTTCCGACATCTGGTCCGCATGAATGACGGCGAGAAGCATTATCCTGTTAAGCGGGCAGTGTCAGCGTCAGTAAAGTCCATTGACGCGTCTCAGGCGGCCGAACAAAGCGTCAGGTGGGCGCGATTTCTGTTTGATGAGGACATGCCGGATCGTCTGTCGCGCCTCGCTTTTCATTTGCCGGTCTATGTCGTGGGCAGTCTGCTCGGCGTTCCCGCTGACATGTTGCGCCAGACCGCTTTATGGATGAGCGACTTCGCGCGCTGCCTCGCGCCGGCGAGCGACGCCGATCAGATCGAGCGTGGCAAGACGGCGGCGGGATATTTGCTTCAGATGTTTCGCGAGCTGGCGAACCGTGAAGGCGGCCTGCTAAGCGCCCTTGCCCGGGAAGCGACTGGGGGCGCAGGCGTCCTTACCTGCGACGCCCTTATCGCGAATGGCATAGGTTTTCTCTGGCAATCTTACGAAGCGACGGCGGGCCTGATCGGCAATACGCTACTGGCTCTGGCCTCTCGCCCCGAGATACGCGACCGGGTCGCGGCCGATCCCGAATTTCTTCGCTACGTGATTCAGGAGGTCTTGCGATATGACTCCCCCATACAGAATACGCGACGCTTCCTTGCCGAGGACGGATGTGTAGCGGGCGCAACGATGAAAGCTGGCGACGTGATACTCGTCATTCTGGCCGCCGCGAACCGCGATCCGTCGGCCAATTCGAATCCTGAGCGATTCGATGTTTTCAGGAAAGATCGACGAATATTCACATTCGGAGCCGGAGCGCACGCCTGCCCAGGCGAAACGCTGGCTGTGACGATCGCCGGGGCAGGCATTGAGCGACTGATCGAATCCGGCGTCGCCATCGAACGATTGCCCGAAACAATGACCTATCGCGCTTCCGTTAACGCGCGTATTCCAATCTTCGAAGAGAGGTGACTATGATCGCTGTGATTTTTGAAGCCCGGCCCGAGGACGGGCGTGTGAATGAATATCTGGACCTCGCCGCCAATCTGCGCCCTGCGCTCAACAAAATTGACGGATTCGTCTCTATAGAGCGTTTCCAGAGTCTTACCGAGCCCGGAAAGATACTCTCGCTCTCCTTTTGGCGTGATGAAGAAGCGATTGAAAACTGGCGGCGGATCGAATCGCACAGGGAAGCGCAGTCCGCTGGGCGCGCGGGAATTTTCAAGGACTATCGCCTGCGGATCGCCGGCGTCATAAGGGATTACGGGATGTTCGACAGGGAACAGGCGCCCGCCGACAGCCGTAAATTCCACGGCTGATATTTCGACGACAAATGTCGTCGCCGTTCCGACAATCTTGTCTGATATGTTCTCTCAGCCGACATTTTTGAAGGCGCCGCTCGAAGAGCTTCGGGCGGCGTCAAAATTCACCATCAGATCGAAACCCCTTTCAAACAAGCCCTTCTCCGCTTTGTAGCGTTATTGCCCAGGATTTCGGCGCCGAAGTTGCGGATTACGAAGCCGCGAATTGATTGATTATTGCATTTATTGAAGGCGGATTTAAGCTCGAGGCGTTATCATTACAGCGAACCGGTTTTTACCGGCGGCGCTGTCGACCGCCGGAAGAGCCAATTCAATGGAGCCAATTCAATGGAGCCAATTCAATGGAGAAGGATAAGGAAGTAGAAGAATGAAGCATTATCTATTTGCGAGTGATTTTGATCAGACACTGAGTTTCAACGATTCCGGTCTGATTTTAAGTGAGATAATCGGCGTAACCGGATTTGAAGAGCGAGTCGCGGGAATGGCGAGGATCAACCTTGCGCAGCAGGGAGGCGAGCTGGCTTATCTGCTTTTACACGATCCCGAATTCCGTAGCGTTCGCAAAGAGCATTTGATCGAGGCCGGAAAGCGAATCCGGCTTAAGCAGAACATCCGTTTGCTGCCCAGAATACTGAGCGAAGGAATCGAAGGTTATAAATTTTCTTTTTACGTTATCTCCGCGGCGCCCGAAGAAGTAATCCAATCAGCGCTCGAAGGCATAGTCCCGCCGGACCACATCTTCGGCGCGAGGTTCAACTATCATCCGCAGACCGGAGAGATCGAATCGGTCGTCCGCGTTCCCGCCGGCTACGGCAAGGTAGCGACGCTCGATGAATTGCAGGCGCGGCTTCAAATCAGCTCCGACCGCATCATTTACGTCGGCGACGGCGGTTCAGACATTCACGTTATGTTGCATGTCAACCGCCGCGACGGATTCACCGTCGCCGTTTCAGAAAACAAATACATCGCGCCCATCGCCAAACGCTCGATCATCAGCGAAGACGCCTTGAGTCCGCTGGTGCCGGTGCTCGAAGAGATCGTCGGCCTGACCGATCCGGCCGGCATCCGATCGCTGTTCGAATCTCACGGCCTGCAGATTCAGGAGTGGGATAAGGTCAGGACCGACTGGCTGAAGATCGGCGAACTCGTTCCAAAATCAATTGCCCACTCGGCGAATAGTCAGGGGGCCGTCAATGATTGAGTGGGTCGGATGGATCGCCACCGCCGTCTTCGCCGTTTCATATTTCTGCCGCCGGCCTGTCGCGATGCGTCGCATTCAGGCTCTGGCGGCGACGCTCTGGATCGTTTATGGAGTCACTATAAAAGCCCCGCCGGTTATCGTCGCCAACCTGGTGGTGGCGACCATAGCGGTTATCTCTTCGTTTCAACGCCGCGGTCAAGGCGACGGCTTGAAAGAGCAGGCTTAGTCGGCCAGATAAGTTGAGGGCTGCAAATTAAAGCCCAATCGATTCAATGGTTTCATGTCATAGAATCAAGTGCGCCGCAGAGGCGCGGAGACCGCGGAGAAGACGCAGAGGGTAAGCCAATCTCTCTTCTCTGCGTAGTCTTGGCGATCTCCGCGCCTCTGCGGCGCACTCACCTTATTCAATGACCTTCTCGGCTTCGGCGAAGACAACTTTTGTTTGACGACGCTTTTTTCATCGCGTCGGCGCCGGGCGACCGGCACGGTTGGCGAAATGATATTCGTCACTCTATCGCTTTTTCTTCTCCGCGACCTCGAATGAGCAGCGCGGTGGGACGGCGGTTTTATCGCATTTCTCCTGGACGCGCCCGCCGGTGATCCGCGCGACCAGCGATTCGGCCACACAGCATATTTCCGGGTGAGACTCGACGGCGGTCGCGAACGGGCAGCTACTGCTTTGGATAATAATTTTATCTCCCTCTTTTTCGAGTCGCGGGGCCCCGCCTAAGGCTTCCAGCGCCTTCGCCGCCACTTCAACTTTGGCTAGAAGATTGGAACCCTGGATGTCGGCTGGCATACGCTCAGCGGCCGCTTTGCGGCCGACTTCCTTCAAGACATTTCCCAAAGTTTCCGACGTCATCTTCTCCTTCAACACGCTCAGCAATACGTTAAGCAGCGTGTCATACGATTTGGGAAAGAGGCTCTCCGCTTCCGTCGTCAACTCATATGCGAAATGTGGTTTGCGATGGCCACGCTGAATCCCGCCCTGCTTAACCAGGCCGTCGCGCTCAAGCGTGAGCAAGTGCGCCCTTACCGCGTTGTCCGTCAAATCGAGCTCTTCGGCCAGTTCATTGACCGTGCGGGACTGGCCGCGAAGCAAACTGACAATCCGCCCGCGCGTGCTGTCAAAAAAACGTTCGCCGAGTTTGGTCTCTTTCATCTCTCACCTCCTGACCGGAAGTATATCGCCTTTCAAGAATAAGCACAATAAGTCAAAAAAGTTCTTGACTTATTTCTGCGGTTGAGTATGCTCGGATTGACGATGATTAACGCGGGCTGAATGTCAGCCGCACATTTTTCAATAGACATTCTTCTTTAAAGGAGGGTATGAAAATGCAGGCAATAAACATCAAGTCGAATGAATCGCCGATAGCGGAAGCGGGCGTAAAAGCCGGTTC
>DASUFM010001049.1:0-8378 GCA_036274535.1 Blastocatellia bacterium | reverse complement strand
AGCGCAATGGCCCGATCGGGAGCGTCGAACTCGTTTTCCTCAAACAGCTCACTCGATTCGAGGACAAGTTCAATGAACAGGCGTAATTCAGCGTAATGTATCCATAATGAATCAGGGACGGCCAACGTGGGCGGAGATTTCATTGCCCGCCCTCCGGCATAATTACCTCACGATCAGGAATCATCTTGGCGGCGCGGCGCAGTTAATGGCAGTGGTCAAAGCGAACGCATACGGCCACGGGGCGGCGGAGTGCGCTCGCGCGCTTGAAGAGATCCATACCGGCGGGGCCGACTGGTTCGGCGTGGCGCTGGTAGAGGAGGGAATTGGGCTGCGCCGGGCGGGAATCACTCGACCTGTCTTCTGTCTGGGCGGATTCTGGCGCGGGCAGGCTGACATTGTGATCGCGAATGATTTGACTCCGGCGGTTTACAGAATCGATCAGGCCGAGGAGTTGAACGCGCGCGCCGGGGCTCTGGGCCGGGTTGTAAATTTCCATCTCAAAGTCGACACGGGCATGGGCAGGCTCGGAGTTCAAATGGATGAACTCGCGGAATTCGCCCGCGCGCTAGGGCGATTCGATAATGTGAAACTCGACGGCGTGATGACTCATTTCGCGGCGGCGGACAGCCCCGGGACCGATTATACCGAGGGCCAGATTGCGCGATATGAAAAGGCGGTCGAGATCCTGCGAGATCTCGGCTTCAATCTTTCGTGGCGGCACATGGCCAACAGCGCGGGCATTCATGCCTATCCGCAATCGCATGGGAATCTGGCGCGCGTGGGGGCCGCGATGTACGGTTTAAAGCGCGACGTCCTGTCTCCGCTGATAGAGCCTTTCGACACGCGCCCGGTGATGTCTCTGCATTCGCGCATAGCGATGTTGAAGACGGTTCCGGCCGGCGCGCCGCTGGGTTACGGCCTGACTTTCACAACCGCGCGCGAAAGCCGCATCGCCACGCTCCCCATAGGTTACGCCGACGGTTTGCGCCGTCTGCATTCGAATAACGGCCGGGTTCTCATTCGCGGGCGTTTCGCCCCTGTCGTTGGACGAGTGAGCATGGATTTGACTATTGTTGACGTGACCGATGTTCCCGGCGCCGAACTCGGAGACGAAACGATTCTGATCGGCGAACGGAACGGGCTGAGAATTTCCGCCGAAGACCTGGCCGAACAGATCGGGACTATTTCTTATGAAATCGTCACCGGAATTTCGGCTCGCGTGCCGCGGGTGTACTCAAACGCTTGACGCATGCGCGCTCCCGGTGTTCTCATACGCCCGCTTCTTTACTTTTCATCAAACATCCACAGCGCCGCTTGCCTGAGCAAAAGTCGCTTTGCGCGTAACCGTTCGCTCACGCGCGTGGTACTGTGCCATCAAGGAGAAAATTCAAGATGAAGATCAGAACGCTTCTAATGAGCGCCGCTATTCTGCTGTCTCTGGCCGCCACGGGGCTGGGGCAGGCCAAAGCCGAGAAGGGGTTCAAGACCATCTTCGACGGCAAGACCTTCAACGGCTGGAAGAAGGCCGAAGAGAATCCCGATACCTGGACGATCAAAGACGGCGCGTTCGTCGCGGCCGGCCCTCGCAATCATCTTTTTTACGTCGGCGACCCGAAACCTTTCGTCAACTTCGAACTCAAGCTGGAGGCCATGACCGAACCGGGATCGAACGGTGGCGTCTACTTCCACACCGAATATCAGCCGGAAGGATGGCCGAAGAAGGGCTTCGAGGTTCAGGTCAACCAGACGCACACCGATTGGAAAAAGACCGGCAGTCTCCACGATGTCGTGAACGTCAAGGAGCAACTGGTCAAGGACAACGAGTGGTACACCTACGACATCATCGTCAAAGGCAAACACGTTACCATCAAGGTCAACGATAAGGTCGCGGTGGATTGGGAACAGCCTGCCGATTGGAAAGCCGGCGAAGCCTTCGCGCGCATTCTAGACAAAGGCACATTCGCTTTGCAGGCCCACGACCCGAAGAGCGTCGTCCGCTTCAAAAACATCCGCGTCAAGCGGCTTGATTGAAAGAATAATCAGCCACAGAGAAAGAAAGACAAGGGGACAAGGAGAAGGGGAGATAGGGAGAAAACGCCCCGTTTCCCCCTTGTCCCCTTGTCTTTCTTTCTCTGTGGCTCGGTTCGATTTTGGCTCAGCGAATCCGGGCGTTCATTGTTCTGTGTAGATCAATCAGCGCTTTTTGACTGACTTTGAGAATTCCGTACATAGGGCGGTCAAGGTCCTCGATCAGTAGTATGACGGCTGAAAAGGCCAGGATTAGCGCCAGGGCCACGAGCGGCCTGCTCCTTCCGGTCAATCCGGAGTGAAAGCCAATGGACGCCGCGGCGAGCGCAGTAATTGCGTAAAGCACAATCCAGATGACGTTTGGGATGCGGAACTCCAGCACCGCTATCACCCTTCTCGTATGCAGGGCGATAATTTCGTTCAGCGATTGAATGAATTGTACGGCAAAAGCCGGGTTTGGAGCCTTTTCTCTTACGGCGAGCGCCCGAAGCCAGAGCTGGCTATGCAACTCTTCCGAGCGCGTAGTCGCTTGTTCCAGATTCCCCGACTGAATGCCTTCCAATCGAATGTCAACGTATTGGCGCAGAAGATCGCGGATTTCCGTGCGCTGGGGTTCTGAGAGCAAGTCGGCGCGCATGTAAGCCGTCCTGATCGCGTTCGCCTCATCGAGGAGCGCCTGCCGTCTGGCGTCGAAATGGGACGCCGCCGCTCCGAATGTGAACGCGAGCATAAACGCCTCCAATCCCAGCATGCCTCCGACCAGCCCGCGTACCACTATCTCTTGCTCATGTTCCGCCCTCCGGACCCTTCGCCTGCCTACCCAGAATCCTCCCTCGAACGAGAGCCGCGCGATCACAAATGTAGCTGCGAACAACGCCCAAAGGGGAAAAGCATCAAGCAAACCGTGTAATTGCATAAGCGTTCCCAGGATTCTCCTGGAACGACGTATGCAACCATTGCTCCATCATATCCTGCAGGCGCCGACCGATAGATGAAATGTTCATTTTATGAAAGTGAGACAATTCGGCTGTGTCCCACTCCGGCTCATTCGGGCAGCAGGCGGTGAGTCTCGTATTTGAAGTTTAGCATAATGTTGTCGTCGGTTTCGGCGCTCACAACCACCTGATAAGCCAGCGGGAAGTGGTTGTGTCCTTCGCTGTTCAATCGCTTTCGCAGCTCGGTTAAATTTTCCGGGGCCGAGAAGAACTCGGCGGCGGCTTGAGCGCCGGCTGAGTTGACGCCGGAAAAGATCACGATCCGGCGCGGTTGTTCAGCGGAGCCGTCGTTAGGCAGAACGGTAATCAGGCCGTAAACCTGTGTCAGGCGATATTGCGCGTTACGCCTGGCCGAATAGAGAGTGGTCGCGGTCTGCCCGTCGCCCCGACTGATGATCGAGTCGAGGTATTTGACTGTCAGCGGGCATTTTTCGAGGTAGTGCGCGACGGCGGGGCTGTATTCAGGCGCTCCGAACAGGATCACGTTGCGCCGCCGCAATACCGGCGCCGCGACTACTTTCTCCGGGAGAATCTGCGAACTGACTCCGGCGGAGGTCAATATCTTCAAGGCTGTCATCGCGCCTATCGAATCGCCCCAATACGTGGCGTTCGTTGTAATGGTCAAAAACTGTTCCTGATTATCTGGCGCGGGATATCGTTGCTTGTACCAATCAAGCAGTTCTTTAGGCAGGGGCCGTATGCCGGGATCCTTTAACAGTGAATTGTCTGTCTGCGCTCCGGCTATTGAGTGCGCCGAAAAGCCAGGCGGATTTGCCACAAGGATCAATACATCGGCATGCGAACCTAATATGGGCCCCCAAGCCTCGGCCAGAATCGGGGAAATTTCCTGGCGCGCCGGACCGGCGCCGCGCCTCGCTGCGATAGTCAGATAGATCGCTGTGGCCACGATCGCCGTGATGGTGACTCCCGCCATAAAAATCAGCAGCGATTTTTTCCTCTCATACCTCTTATCCACAATAACGACTTCGCGAGGCGCCTGAATGGCCTCGGGCAGCGGCGCCGGAACGAGCGGCTCTAATGTCTCCTGAGCGATCGAAGTCTCATTACCGTTCGATTTTTCTATCGCGGCGGCGCCGACAAAGTGGGGGCAATAGGAGCCTTTGTGCAGTTCTATGCGGATCGGCGAGTCCGGCTTTTCGCGCTCATAAAACTCCTGAAGTTTCTTCCGAAGCGCGAACGCTCGATTGCGCACAGCCGAATCGTCCCCGGGCGAGTATTGGCTGGGCCGCCCCAACGCCTCTACGCCGATCATGTATTCGCTCAATTCGTGGCCATGACCGGCAATCTCCATCTCGCAAATGTATTTCAGGAAGATTTTCAACTGATCCGCACGCGCGAACGTGTTGCTGCGCAGAACGGCATCCAGCGCCGCCTGTTTCTGCTCCGCGGTTACGGACTCCGCCCTGTCAGGTATTGTCTCGTTCATATGCCTCAGATGTGGATACTGTTGAGTAAAACGTTTGCAGACAGATGTTAGCAAACGTTTTGTGACGTTCCAATACTTGTCAGGCGGGTTGGCTGGGAGTACAAACCCTTACAAAAATGCAATAAAAATGGGATTAAGGATTGAGATTAAGGATTGATAGGACAGATAGGATAAATGATTCCTATTTTTCCTATCTGTTCTATCTGTCCTGTTTTTATTTGAGGTTCCGCGCAATGAGGAAATATTGGAAAATTGGATTAGTCCTGCTGATCGCCGCCGTGGTCGTTAGCGTCCATGCGACCGATTGGGAGACCAATCAAGTGGCCGGCCAATCCGTCTCGAACGCGGCGGAAATCTTTAAGCAATATTGTGTTCAATGCCACGGCTCGACCACATCGAAGTCCGGGCCGAAGGCCGGAATAAGCCTGGAGCGATTGAGCGCCGAGGGGCTCACCGGCGAGAACTTCCGGCAATGGGAAAAGGTGGCGGAGGCGCTGGAGCAAAAAGCCATGCCGCCCAAATTCATGCCGCAGCCGAGCGACGCGGAACGCGCGCAGGCAATCGCATGGGTGCGCGGGGAACTGAGCTCTTATGCGAAAAAACACGGCGGTGATCCGGGCGATGCGCCGGTCAGGCGGCTGACAAGTGGTGAGTACGCCTACACGATCAAGGACCTGACCGGAGTCGATCTGAAAACAGGGATCGATTCGTCCAGCGATTCGGTCGGCGGCGAAGGCTTTACAAATTTCGGCGCCGTGCAGTTCATGCAGGACGCCAATCTGGAGCGTTATCTCGCCGCGGCGAAGATGGTGGCTGATCATGCGATGATCGGGGCCGGGTCTCTTGAATTTTTTTCGTATCCCGGAAAGTCCGGCTTTGAACTTTCGGCTGTTACGCGGATCAGGGACATTTATGCCGCCAACGGCTTCCGCACCGTTTCTGGCGAGGGCGGCAGGCCTTTCGGGCTGGAAAAATACGGCAAGGCGTTGTTCGTCGCCTGGCAATACAAGCATCGCGCCGCGTTTGGCCAGCCCAAAGCGACTTTACCGGCGCTCGCCGCGCGCGAAGGAATAACCCCCCGCTTTGCCGAGCACATCTGGCAGGTCATGAACAGAACGGAGTTGGGCTATCCGACTTCCGAGATTGTTGCGCGATGGCGCAAACTGCCCGCGCCGCTCCCACTCGATGAGGCCGGCGACAAAACCACGGCCACAAAGGCGCGCGCGGAATGCGATGAGATACAGAAGTTCATCGTCACCTGGCCTAGCTGGCTGTTTGCGCGCGGCGACGTGGCCGCCGGCGGCGCAGGCGATGAAAGCCCGCTCGAATTCAGCGATCGAACGCTCGACGTCAAGCCCGTTCATCATTTTGCGTATGTGCGAGGCGGCGGGCGCGGCCCGGTTCAGAAGGGGCCGGCGAAAATCTATTTGAATGTCGCGGCCGTGAATCCGGCGATGGGCGAAAAGCCGGTCATTATATGGCGAAATCTGACCGTCGGTTTCCGTCCCATCGCTCGGCGCGCCCAGGTCAAGGCCGGAGAATCGGCCGTCGTGCTGGCGGCGGACGCGGAAGCCATCGCGAATCTGCGGCGCGGCATCCTTCCGCCCGGGCCCAGGCAGACCTTGAGGGCGCTGGCGAATGGCGAAACCGCCAGTCGATTGAATTTCGGAAAGAGCCCCGACGGCACACCGCTGGGTCCTGACGATTTTGCTTCGGAAGGCTCGGTGATGTTCGAGGTTCCGATGCCGGAAGGGCAATTCAGCATGAATCTGTCGGTCGATGCGGAACTCGGCGCCGACCGCGACCAGGTCGTCCGCATAGTGATTTCAGACCGCGCTGACGGGATGACCAGAGGACAGCCCACCCGCACGCTGGTGGGCGATATGAGCAGCGCCGGATACAAGGCGTTTCGCTCCGGCGTTATGGAATACGCCACTCTGCTGCCGCCGAATTCGCACGGCGAGCCTACGCCGGCGGATAAAGACCCCGTTCCTGATCCTTTCGACAACACCTACAACGTGCCCGAGCACGATGAATTCGTGCAAAAAGTGAAGTATCACCGCGACGATCGTTTTGTGGTCGAGAACCTGATTGACGGCCCCACGCGCGCGCGTCTGGATCAAGCCTGGAATGACCTTTATGCGTCGTTCGAATATCACGACAATTATCTGCGGTTGCTGGCCAGCCATTTTAAATTTGATTTGAAAGGCGCCGGCATCGCGCAGATGGACAAGGCGCAAGTCGCGGCCCTGCCCGCCGAGATGCGCAAATACGTGATCCCGCTCCGGCGCGAGTATGACGCGGTAGTCGCGGCGCAGGCGGCGGCCCGCCCCGGACATGTCAGAGATTGCCTGGAGTTCGCCAGCCGCGCATGGCGACGCCCTTTGACCGCGCAGGAAAAAATCAGCCTGCGATCTTTCTATAACAAAACCATCGCCGCCGATCCCGATCATCGTAAGGCGATCCGCGCGCTGCTGACACGCATCCTGGTCGCGCCGCAGTTCCTTTACCACGTAGAGCAGGTCTCGGGCGGTCGGCGGGCCGGGGACTCGCCACAGGTCAAGCCGCTCACGAATTGGGAAATGGCGAGCCGTCTCAGTTATTTCCTGTGGTCTTCGATTCCGGATGACGAATTGCGGCGCGCGGCCGGCGCCGGCGAACTGAGCGATCCCGCGGGGATCGAGCGACAGGTGAAGCGTATGACCGCCGATCCGAAGGCGCGGCGTTTCGCGACGGAGTTCTTCGGCCAGTGGCTTGGTTTTTATCATTTCGACCAGAGCAAGGGAGTTGATACGAGTCGCTTCCCCGAGTTCACGGACGACGTGAAAGAGGCCATGTATGATGAGGCGGTCTCTTTCTTCGAACACATTGTCCGTAAGGATCGACCTGTGCGCGAAATCCTGTTCGCGGACTACACTTTTCTGAATAAGGATCTGGCCAGATTTTACGGAGTTAAGAAAGAGATCAAGTCCACTGAAGCGGTGGAAATAGTGGAGAGGGCTGGCGAGTTTCAGCGTGGCGGAGTTCTACGCCTGGGCGCCTTGCTGACTGCGACTTCCGCGCCGCTCCGAACGAGCCCAGTGAAGCGAGGCGATTGGATTCTGCGCCGCATACTCGGGACGCCGACGCCTCCTCCGCCCGCCGACGCGGGGTCGCTGCCCGCTGACGACAAACTTTTCGGCGGTTTGACGTTGAAAGCCAAGCTGGAACAACACAAGCGCAACGCGTCCTGCGCCAATTGCCATATGCGCATCGACCCGCTCGGCTTTTCGCTGGAGCATTACGATTCGACAGGGCGCTGGCGCGAGCGATATGCGGACGGGAATCCGGTCGAGGACGCGGCGGCGCTGCCTGATAAAACCGAGATCAAAGGCGTGAACGGCCTGCTCGAATACCTGCGGTCGAAAGACGCGCTGGTTCGCAAGAATCTCTCTTATAAACTGGTCGGATACGCGCTGGGGCGCACCGTGCTCGCGTCCGATCAATTGCTGATCGACCGAATGGCGCAATCGGGCGGCGACGCCACCATTTCGCAACTGGCCGCTGAAATCGCCGTCAGCAGGCAGTTCCGCAATCGCCGCGCGGGAGAAGAAAGCCAGGAGACCGCGAAATCGAAGGTCGCCGTTCGTAGTCCCGCCTTCAGGCGGAATGGTTTGGCCCCACGGAATTGAGCTATGACTGAATATTCCGCCTAAAGGCCAATGAGATTAAGTTAGCGAATAGTAGGCTTAAATCGTAACGGCGGAGCCTTTGGAGGCGCCGTTGCCTGGAACCGCTTTGGTAGTCATCCTGGATCCCACACACTTCGGGGACGAAAGACCCGGTGGGTTCTCTCTGATCATTGTCGAAAAATCGAAGCTGACTACCAAAGCGGTCCCGAACGCCCGCACTCCAAAGGCTGTCGCCAC
>DASUFM010001048.1:0-3290 GCA_036274535.1 Blastocatellia bacterium | reverse complement strand
CGCATCGCCAATTGTTTCGCAGGTTCTTACCTGCCTATTACCTCTGCGATTCAATTGGCGATGCGCAATGGGCAATTGGCAATGAAAGGCGCCATCTCATCGTAAAGTCGCTCGACCGATTCGACCATGCGTCGCATGCTGAATTGGCTGAGTACGCGTTGGCGGCCATTCGCGGCCATTCGGGCGCTCAGTTCCGGGTTTCGAAGCGCATCGAGAATGCGCAGCGCCAGCGCGTCGGCGTCCGCGGGCGGGACGAGGAATCCGGTGGCGCCGTCGATGACGAGTTCTGGCGTTCCGCCGGCCGCGGTGGCCACGACCGGCGCGCCGGCTGCCATCGCCTCCATGACCGCGTTGGGAAAACCTTCGTGCAACGAGGCCAGAACCGCGACGTCGAATCCGGCGGCGATCAATGCGGCGTCACTGCGGGCGCCAAGCAAGCGCATGCGGGCGCCAAGGCCTAGTCTCGAGGCGCGCTCTTCTATCTCGGACCTGAGGGCGCCTTCGCCGACCAGCAGGAAATGCGCTTTCGGTTCGGCGGCCGCGATGCGGCTGGCGGCTTCTATGAAATAGCGATGGCCTTTGACCGGCTGCAGCCTGGCGACGAGTCCGATCAGCTTCGCGCCTTCGTCCAGGTTCAGCTCTCGCAGCAGCGCCGCGCGTCGTTTCGCGCGACTTTCGTTGTCAAACGCGGCGCGCTCGGCGGCTTCGCTCAATCCGTTGCGAATGACGACGATCTTCTCCGGAGCGACGCGGCCGCCCGCCAGCAGGCGCATGCGTATCGCTTCGGAGTTGACGAGCACGCGGCTCGCCAGCCGATGCGTGAGGCGAGTCCCCCAGTCGTGCGCGCGGCGGTCCGAAAGCCGCATGTGGCGCTGGCTGGCGATCGCGCGGACGCCCGCCAGCCGCGCCGCGGCAGCCCCCAGCAATCCGGCGTAAAAGTCATGCGCATGCAGAATCTCCACCCGCTCCCTGATCATCCAGTCGCGCAGCCTCAGTAATTGTTTCGCGGCGTTGGCGTTGTAAAAACTCGTCAACGGGAATTGCGGCGCGCGCGGAAACATCGCCTCCACTTCCTGGTAAAGCGGCCCCTCGAGTCTCAGCGCCGCCAGACTCAGGTCGAAGCGCCTGCGGTCAATGCGCTTGAGCAGCTCCACCGCCTGCCGCTCAGTGCCGCCCACCTCCAGGCTGGTGATCAGATGAAGAACTCGCGGCTTCTTCGTCTTCTCTACCATTTCGTGAAATCCCACTATGCCCCGGCCGCCACAGCCCCTTCGGCCAGGCGATCAAGTCCCAGGCGCTTGGCCCCGGTGAATCGCGCCTCCGGTTGTTGGTCAATGAACGCGCGTCGCCAAAGTTCCAGGACGAGCAGGCTCCATAGCCGGCGAGAGTGGTCACGAACGCCGCGCCGGTGTTCATCCAGGATCGCCAGGACCGCCCGGTGATTTAAATCGCCGCGTTCACGCGCGCGGCGGTCGTTCAATGTGTCGTCAAGCATCTCGCGCAGTTCCTGGTTAAACCACCGGCGGATCGGAACGTCGAAGCCCTGTTTGGGCCGATTGATGATTTCGCCGGGTATCAATCCTTCTGCGGCCCGTTTGAGAATGTATTTGGTCTCCGGCCCTCGCAGCTTAAAGGACTCCGGAATCGTTTGCGCGAATTCGATCAGGTGGTGATCCAGCAGCGGCGCGCGCGTTTCAAGCGAATTGGCCATGCTCATCCGATCCACCTTGACCAGAATGTCGCCGGGCAGATAGGTCTTGCCGTCCAGGTACAGGAGGCGATCCAATCTCGACCGGGCGATCGGCGCGCCGAAAATTCGCTCGAACCGCAGGGCCGGATCGTATCCGTCCATCGCCCGGCGGGCGTCTTCGGAGAAGAGCTCGAGTTGTGATTCGCGGTCGAAATAGCTGACGCTGTCGACGTAACGCGCCGCCGGCTCCAGGGCGATGTTGCGCAGAAACCGCTTGCCGTAAGCGGCCCGCGGCAAAGCCCGGGCGGTTCGCAGCATCGCGCGACGCGCAAAAGCCGGTATCCGCTCATAGCGCCGCCGCCGCCGGTCGACGACGTATCGTTCGTAACCGCCGAACATTTCGTCCCCGCCGTCGCCTGAGAGCGCCACGGTCACATGCTCGCGGGCCATCTTCGATACGACGTAAGTCGGGACGCTCGACACATCGGCGAAGGGCTCGTCGTGATGCCAGACTATCTCTTCAATCAGACGACAAACGTCCGGCGTGACAACGAACTCGTGATGATCAGCGCCGAAATGTCGCGCGGCGATTCGCGCGTAACGCAACTCATCGAAGCCGGCCTCGGAAAAGCCTATGGAGAAAGTTTTCACCTTCATCTCGCGCGCCATCATCGCGACGACCAGGCTGGAATCCATCCCGCCTGAAAGAAACGCGCCGAGCGGGACGTCACTCTCCAAACGCAGCCGGACGGATTCGGCGATCAACTCGCGCAATCTCTCTACGTAACCTTCTTCGCGACTACCCGCCCGCCCTGCGCAGAGGGCGTCCGGGTCTCGGGAATAATCGAAATCCCAATAAGGGCGCGTGCAAATCAAGCCGTCTTTGAAAGTCAAGGTGTGACCTGGCGGCAATTTGCGGATGCCGGTAAAAGCCGTCGAGGGATCAGGCACGTAACCGAACGAAAGAAAATCGGAGACCGCCTGCAAATTCATCTCGCGCTCGACTCCGGGATGGCGCAGGATCGATTTGATCTCCGACCCGAAAACCAGCGCCCGGCCCGCCATGGCGTAATGCAGCGGCTTTTTGCCGACACGGTCACGCGCCAGAAAGAGACGTCGCTCTTGCCGGTCCCAGATGGCGAATGCGAACATCCCGCGCAATCGTTCGACGCATCGCTCGCCTTCGTCTTCGTAAAGATGCGCGATGGTTTCGGTGTCCGTCCTGGTGCGCAGCTGGTGACCGCGCGCGAGCAATAGTTCGCGCAGTTCGCGGTAGTTGTAGATCTCTCCGTTAAAAACAATCCAGATCGAACCATCTTCGTTCGAGATCGGCTGGCGTCCGGTAGCCAGATCGATGATCGCAAGCCGCCGCATGCCCATGGCGATCCCTGTCTCGATGTGACGACCTTCGTCGTCCGGACCGCGATGCTCGATGGCGCCAAGCATTCGCCCGATCAGGTCGCGCGCATCCGCGTTATCATTCAGCTCCGTTCCACTTATTCCGACAATTCCACACATAACAGCTCTAAACCAAAACAACCGGCGTTTGTGGCGCGAGTTGTTTACTCGCGCCGCTTCGGCTGCAGACAGCGCGAGTAAA
>DASUFM010001047.1:0-3891 GCA_036274535.1 Blastocatellia bacterium | reverse complement strand
CATCGGATTGATAGCCTTCGATGACGGCCAGTGGGCGCTGCCGCGCGGCGGCGCCCAGGTCGCGCTGAGTCTCCGCCTCCACATTCGTCTGCAAATAATTGACGAGCCGATCGAGGGTGACCGCGCGCCCGCCACCCGCCGCGCGTCCCTTCAGCGCATCGATCAGCGCGGCGGTGAAATAACCCTGCTTTTTCGTCTGTGATTCGTAGGCGAGTTTCCCGACGCCTGTCGACAGCAGCATGGCGAACGCCGCAGCCTCCTGATTGCGGGTGTCAAAAGTCAGTGTGCGCGTGAACGCCTCGCTGAGAGGCTCCTTTCGAAACGAGTCGAAGATGAGCATGACCTGGCCCGCGCCGCTCGCCTTGATCAATTCTTTGATCCGCTCGACGCTGATGGCGGTCTCCGCGAGCAAAGCGTCATCGCCTGTCAGAGCGTCTGATGGAAGCAGATAGCTCCTGCCGCCGCGCTCCAGGACATGGCCGGAGAAATAAATCAGTAACAGGCCGTCCTCCGAAACGAGTTCGGGCAGGTTCACCAGGCGCCGCAGGATCACGCTGCGCAGCGGTTGCCGGTCAGCCGGTTCGCCTGTCGCAAGCTTGACAATTCGATCCTTGCGAAATCCCGCGCGCCGCTCGAGCGCGTCGGCCACCGCGCTCGCGTCGGACGCCGCGTAATTGAATTTGCCGACGCGCTCGTCCAGATAATCTTCGACTCCGATGACCAGCGCGAAACGCTTCTCCTCCGCCGGCAATTCATCGAAGAGTTCGGTTCGCCCGGCGAGGCAGGGCCGGTCGGTGGTCGAGAGAGATTTGATGCGGGTGAGCGCCTCCTCGTGCAGCTGGCGCGGACCAGAAGTCGCGCTCAGCGATATGACTCGCGCGTAATCTTCCACAAGTTTATCGACGATCGGATTGATCTCCGCGCAGAGCGATTGCGCCTGTCTGCCGGTCCTCCGGCCCTTCGGAAAGGCCTGATACTTCTCAATCAACTTCTGATAGATCAGGTCGTGGGCGAGCGCGCGCAGCCAGTACGTGTTCGGATCGCCGGCGGTCGGGCTGTCCTTCGATTGCGCGGCTTTGTTGAGAAAATCTACCGCGCGCTCGGCGTCGGGATTCGGCTGGCGCAGCAGGTAAAGCCCCTGGCATTGATAGATGTTCGCGCGCAGCCTCGCGTACTCCGCAGCGTCCATGCCGGGCGGCGGCGCAGTCTCTCCCAATAAATCGAGCGCCTGACTGGCGTATGACTGGCTCTGTTCGAGATCGGTGTAAAAATCACCGATCATTCCGCGCCCCGTGGCCACCGCCAGTTGCGATGTGACATGCGCGGCGATCGCGCGATCAGGCCCCTGGCTCAATATCTCGCGCCCCATCGCCAGCAGCCGGTTCAGGCTCGAAGCGCCGGGATTGGCCGAGAAAGCTTTGTAATCCGCGTCGAAGATTTCGAGTGGCGCGCGACGATTTCCCGACTCGACTTCAGCGGCGTGTTCGCTGTTCGGATGCCGGCGCAGGAACTCTTTGCCCATCGCCAGCCGCTTCGCGGGGTCCTGCTTTTCATTCAAGTAAGCCGCGTAAGCGGCGCGCTCTTCCTGCCGCAGAAGCGCCTGCCTGGTCCGCTCGCCCGCTCCACGCTTAATCAATTGTTCCAGAGTCTCTTCAGGAAGTCTGAAGGCCAGGCCGCGCTCGCCGATCTCTCGCGCTATGACCTCGTCATCAATTCTGCTCTCGATCAATTGCTCGATCTGGCGCAGCGTCAAAGGGGGAGAGTCCTGAATCGCCAGAGACGCCGGCGCAATCAGCGCCATGAAGCTGATGATAAACAGCGCAAGAATCAGAAATATTTTGGGCATATCTGATCGCAACTATCGAGAGTTCAAAATTTTGATGGCGTTATTGATCTCGCGTTTGAGCGCCCGCGCCCTTCTATGCCGCGGATCGAGGCTGAGAGCCACATCGAGTTTGCGGAGCGCGGCCCCATAATCGAGCTGCTTATACAACGTCCTCGCCTCTTCGACATATTTATCCGCCAATCGCCGGTCGGCCCGCGGCGAACGAGGCGATGGCGATGGGCGCTGTTCCGGGCGATCGCCAGGACCTGAGTTTTTCGCCGGCGGCGGAGTTACGACTGCGGTTGGACTCGGCGACGGCGTCGGCAGATTTGCGACTGACGCATTCGATATCTCGCTTGCCGGCCCCTCGAAAACGTAATGATAAAAGCCGTAGCCGGCCGCGACCACCGCCGCCCCGATTATCGTCGCATAGATCGCGGGAGATTTGACACGGTTCGGTCGAAAGACATTGGTCGAGAAAGTCCCTCGCGTAGTGGCGTCGGCGGACATCTCTTCCGTCGTCCGATCGACCGGAATACGCGGTCTTTGACCCACTCTCTGACCCACTCTCTGACCCACTCTCTGAATGGTCGTATCTCCGGTCCGCGAAGCGTCGGCCTTCTCCAGAAGAGGAAGCGCCTTGTCGAGAACCGCAATCACTTCGGCGGCGCTCTGAGGCCGCCGCGCCGGATCTTTCGCGAGCATGCCCGTGACCAGACGTTCGATCGCGGGCGGCGTCTCGGGCCGCAGCGTGAAGAGCGACGCCGGCTCCGAGGTCAACTGCATCTGTATCACCTCGCCCATCGAGGAGCTGTTGAAAGGCAGTTTCCCGCCGAGCATACGGTAAAGAATGACGCCCAGCGAATAGATGTCCGAACGCCCGTCAATCCGCCCCCCGACAGTCAACTGTTCGGGGCTGGCGTAATGCGGCGTGCCCACCACGGTCGACACCGTGGAGCCGGCCATTGTCTCTCCGACCGTTTTTCCGATGCCGAAGTCGAGCACTTTGACGTGATCGCGTCCGTCGGGAGAATCCACGAGCATGATATTCCCGGGTTTGAGGTCTCTATGGACCACCTGTTTGCCATGAGCCTCGCCGAGCGCGGCGGCTATCTGGCGCGTGACGCCGGCGGCGCGACTGAAGCCGAACCACTCCTGCTTCAACAGCTCTTCGTCCAGAGTGCGCCCCTCGAGCCACTCCATGACTATGTAAGCGAGCCCTTCATCGGTGCGGCCCGCGTCATTCACGTCAACGATGTTTTCATGTGAGAGACGTCCAGCCAGTTTCCCCTCGCGCTCGAACATCTCCACCACGTGATCATCGCTGAGGGCGATGTTCGGCTGAAGGATCTTGAAAGCGACGCGACGGTCTATGCCGGAATGATAGGCGTAATAAACGGCGCCCATTCCTCCCAATCCCACCAGAGCATCGATGCGATATTTGTCGAGGAGCGTCCTGCCCACCAGATGATAGGGGTCGTTCAACGACAGAACTGTGCGGTCGTCCGGACACAGGCGCCCGGCCGAGGCGAAAGTTTTTTGGCAAGTCGGACAATATTTCGCGGCCATCGCAGGGAAACAGTATTGGATGTGAGGCCACTTTTCAATACGGATCGCAGTGATTGCGGATTGAAGAGATTTTACCGTTATACGCTCCGTATTTTGCGATTTCAGGTTGCCGAATAAAATCCGCAATCCGCAATCCGCAATCCGCAATCCGCAATCACTGCGATCCGGTCAGGACGCCTTTTCTGAAGATCAGGGCGCCGGCCGGATAGGTCCAGACCTCCCCGGCCGCCGTGCGAGCGACTTTTTCTGGCTCGCCCCAACTCATTTTCACCTGCTCCTGTGTCATTCCGGCGTAAACCTGTCCCTTCTCGATCGCCGACCAGACGTCGGCTCTCCATTTGTATTTCAGCTTTGGATCTTCGGCCATGAAGTTGGCTTCAAACCGGCTCAGATGTCTGGCGTCCTTCTGGACGTTCGTTCCGCTCAGATTCAGATCGACGAAGCCCTGTTTGCCGTCCGGCGTTTCGAGCTTGAGGCGAACTGGTTTCTCTTCATCC
>DASUFM010001046.1:0-5602 GCA_036274535.1 Blastocatellia bacterium | reverse complement strand
ATCGGCAAGGTGAAAATCATCGCCTTCGATGAAGAAGACGAGACGCTGGCCGGAGTCAAAGAGGGCGCAATCTACGCGACCGTAGTGCAGCAGCCTTTCGAGTTCGGCTATCAATCGATGATTTTCCTGTCGAAGGCCATTGGCGGCGATAAATCCTGGATTCCACCGACCAAACAAAAAATCGTCGATACTCTGGCGATTAAAAAAGACAGCGTCGAGGAGTTTACCGTCAAGATCAACAAGCTGCGGGGACGGAGCTAATGAGCCGCATGGTAACAGAGATCGCAGAGACGGAGGATCGAGGGTCGAGGATCACCATCTTCCATCTTCGATCTTCCATCTTCGATCTTCCATCTTCTGTCCCTCTGTCACTATGTGGCAAAGTGAATTTCTGAATGAATCCCACAACAACACCGTTGCTTGAGATGAAGGGGATCAGCAAGCGATTCCCGGGCGTGGTCGCGCTCAACAATGTTTCACTGGAAGCGCGTCCCGCCGAGATCGTCGCGCTGATGGGCGAGAACGGCGCGGGCAAATCCACGCTCATGAAAATTCTCGGCGGCGTCCATCAGCCGGACGAGGGCAGGATTCGCATCAATGGCGAAACGGTCATGATCAATTCGGTCAATGATTCGATGCATCTGGGCATCGGCTTCATTCACCAGGAATTGAACGTGCTGCCGAACCTCGATGTCGCGGCCAACGTCTTCCTCGGACGCGAGCCGCGCTTCGGCGGCTTCCTGAACCTGATTGACCGGCGAAAAATCGAGGGCGATACCCAAAAATTACTCAATAGGCTCGGCGTTGACGTCTCGCCTCGCGCTCAGGTGGGCGACCTCTCGATCGCCCAGCGCCAGATGATCGAAATCGCCAAGGCCCTTTCGCTCAACACGCGGCTGTTGATTATGGACGAGCCTACGTCGAGCCTCACCCTGGCCGAGACCAATCGCCTGCTCGAAGTCGTGAAAGACCTGCGCTCGCAGGGCGTCAGCGTCATCTACATTTCACACCGACTGGGCGAAGTGACTGAGATCGCCGATCGCGTCGTCGTGCTGCGGGACGGCGCCAACGCCGGAACGCTTGAACGCGAGGAGATAAATCACGACCGCATCGTGCAGTTGATGGTCGGGCGCGACCTGCAGCACGTTCACGCGCCGAAGACGGATTCAATTCGGCCCGATTACTTCGTGGTTGAAAAACTCCGCACGCGACGATATCCGGACAATGCCGTTTCATTCAGCGTGGGCCGTGGCGAGATCCTGGGCGTCGCCGGTCTGATAGGGGCCGGGCGCACAGAGGTCGCGCAGGCTCTGTTCGGCGTCGAACCGGCGCTCGGCGGCAGGATCGCGCTCGACGGCGAAAAGTTGAAAATTTCTTCGCCACAAGACGCGATGAGCAAGGGGGTCTGCCTGATTCCCGAGGACCGCCGCAACGTCGGACTGATAACAGGTTGGACCGTGCGCGAAAACATAACGCTTGCGACTCTGACGAGTTACGCCAATGGCGGCCTGATCGATTTCGCCGCCGAGAACAGGGCGGCCGCGGACATCTCATCGAAACTGCGCGTCAAGACCCCTTCGGTCGAGGCCATGGTTTCGCAGCTCAGCGGCGGCAACCAGCAGAAAGTCGTGCTGGCGAAGTGGCTGCTGAGAAAACTGAAAGTGATCATCTTCGACGAGCCCACGCGCGGAATCGACGTCGGCGCGAAGAGCGAGATTTACGACCTGATCAATCAACTCGCCGCCGACGGCGCGGCCGTGATCGTTATCAGCAGCGACCTGGAAGAGATCCTCCGCATCAGCGACCGCATAGCCGTCATGCACGAGGGCGCCCTGACCGGCGTTCTGGGTCGCGCCGAAGCCAGCGAAGAGGCGATCATGCGTTTGGCCGTGGGGCATCAGCGCCGCGAGCGGTAGCGAACGGATCTCAACGAGGCGATCAATTGACAGGACCGCGCTCGCTACAGCTCGCGGTCCTGATTTCAACTGGCCATACGCCATATTTCATATGATATATGGCGCATGAAATATGACGTATGAAAAAAGAGCTAGGCATATTCATTCTTCTGGTTGTGTTGTGCGCGATCACCGCGATTATGAACCCGCGATTTCTGGCGCCGGAAAACCTGCAGAACACGGCGCGCCTGATCGGGGCGTACGGATTGCTCGGCCTCGGACTGGGCGCGGTGATCATCACCGGCGGCATAGATCTGTCGGTCGGCTCGGTCCTGGCGCTGCTCGGAGTGTTGCTGTCTATGGCGGTCAGGGAATGGGGCGTGCCGGGGTTCGCGGCGGCGCTTTTGATCGTCGGCGCGGCCATGGCGCTGGGCTGGCTGCACGGATTTCTGGTCGCCCGCGTTCGCGTCCAGCCGTTCATCGTCACTTTGTGCGGGCTGTTGTTCTATCGCGGCCTGGCGCGGTTCATCGCCGATGACGAGACGAAAGGCTTCGGAGACGCCGCCGGGTTGGAGAGGTTGCAGAGCCTGGCGACCGGCAACCTCCTGGGCGTGCCGATGCCGTTCGTGCTGCTTATCCTCGTCGCCGCGCTGATGTGGGTGTTGATCCATCGCTCGGTTTATGGGCGTTATCTTTTCGCCGTAGGAAACAATGAAGACGCCGCGCGTTATTCCGGCATCAATTCAAAACTGATAATCGCCAGCGCCTATATCGTTTGCGCGGCGCTGGCCGGGCTCGCGGCGGTCATTTTCGCGTTCTACACCAACTCGGTTTCGCCGTCATCGCACGGCAATTTTTTCGAGCTTTACGGCATTGCGGCGGCGGTTCTGGGCGGATGCAGCCTGCGGGGCGGCGAAGGTTCGGTGGGCGGCATTCTGCTCGGCACGGCGTTGTTGCAGGTCCTGCAGAATCTGGTTAACCTGCTCGGCATTCCGAGCTCATTGAACTTCGCGGTGATGGGCGCGGTTATTCTGATCGGCGTCCTCGCGGATCAACTTCTGAAACGGAAGAGAGGAAAAGCTTAAACATCGGCGCATCGCCTAACATTAGTACAGATGGACCGACCGCAGAGGATCTCATTAAGTAGGTGGCCTATATTTTTGGCGCGAACGATTTCAGCCACGAATGAACACGAATATTCACGAATGGCTACCCTGCAGGATCAAGAAAGAGATTTGTGTTCATTCGTGTTCATTCGTGGCTAAAGTGGCGGAGCCGTTACATCATTTTTGCCAAAAAATTGGCTGCTCACTTAGAAGTAGAAAGTGAAACTCAGGTAGATGAAGTTTTCGAAGAAGATAAAGAAGAACGCCACGGAGGAGCCGGAATCACAAAAGTGGTTGTGGCTGCAACTCGGAGTCGGCGTTGTTATGACTATCGCCGTAGCGGCTTTATATATTTTTGACGCCAGGGAGAATCAGGCGGCGTCGAATCCGCAATCGGAACATGCAGGGCGCCAGGGCGCCGGCCCGAATGAAGCGAGTATGACTAGCGCCGAGCCTGTGGGCGTTAACGCCGCGCCGGCGCCGGGCCCGGCGCCGGAAGGAATGATCTGGGCGCCGGGCGGTACTTTCTGGATGGGCTGCGACATATGCGGAATGCGGGACGCCGCGCCGGCGCATCTGGTCAGGGTAGACGGATTCTGGATGGATAAGACTCCGATCACCAACGCTCAATTCGAGAGGTTCGTGAAAGCGACCGGCTACAAGACCGTCGCCGAGCGCGACCCCGATCTGGAAAATTTTCCAGGCGCGCCTTCGGAGAAGCCGGTCCCCGGCTCGATCGTCTTCACGCCGCCTTCACATGATGTATCGCTCAATAATCCCCTGGCCTGGTGGCGATATACGCCCGGCGCGAGCTGGAAACATCCCGAAGGCCCCGGCAGTTCGATCAATGGCCGCGAAGATCACCCTGTCGTCCACATCGCGTGGGAAGACGCCGACGCTTACGCGAAATGGGCGGGCAAACGTTGGCCGACCGAAGCCGAATTTGAATTCGCCGCGCGCGGAGGACTGGACAGAAAATTTTATTCCTGGGGCGACGAATTGACGCCCGGCGGCAAATGGATGGCGAACATCCATCAGGGAAAATTTCCTTCGAAAAACACCGGCGAGGACGGTTACGTCATGACGTCGCCTGTCACGGCGTTTCCGGCGAATAATTTCGGGCTTTACGATATGACCGGCAACGTCTGGCAATGGTGTTCGGATTGGTACCGGCCTGATTACTTCGAAAAACTCGCGGCGCAGGGCCTAGCGCAAAATCCTAAAGGGCCTGACAGCAGTTTCGACCCGGGGGAACCGGGCGTCCCGAAACGCGTGCAAAAGAGCGGCTCGTTCCTGTGCAGCGATCAATACTGCGAGCGTTATCTGGTGGGCAGCCGCGGCAAAGGCGCGGTGGACAGCGGCGGTTCCAACACCGGCTTCCGCACCGCCAAATAAAAAGCTCAGGCGCCAGGTCACAAAAAGAGGCACGAAGGCCTACTCTGAATGGATTTCATCTTCGTGATTCTTCGTGTGGCTTCGTGGATGAGTCTTTGAGGAGACCCGAATATGAAACGTCAGCTTCTATTGATCACTTGCGCGTTGATCGTAGGAATGGCCATAGGTTTTCTGGCGAAGGGCCAGCAACCGCAGATGAAGAAATGGCAGAAGGGCAAAGGCTGGGGGTGGGTTTGGGGCAAGGACGACGAAGTCGGCGCGCTCAATGAGATGACAGACGCTTCGCGGTTGGCGGCGCTGCGACTGGCTGATCGCGGAAAGGTCTATGACCTCGGAGTGCTTTATGACCGCACTTCGTTTAAATGGCCCGGCCACAGCCCCGGCGAGATCATTTCGTTTCGCACTCCCGAAGGCGTCAAGCGACAGGGCGACCTGCCGGACATCGTCAACAACAACGAGAGCAAAACCGCCTGGCACAGCGCGGCCTTATTCATCAGCGACAATGTCGGGACGCAAATTGACGGACTGGGCCATGCCACGGAAGGCGATGACAATCACTGGTACAACGGCTTCACAGAGAAAGACTGGGGCGGCAATTGGGGGCTGCGCAAAGCCGACGCGTCGAAGATCCCGCCGATCATAGCTCGAGGCGTTTTGATAGACGTCGCCGGGTCGAAAGGCCTCGACGCCCTGCCTGCGCATTATCAAATCACGGTCGCCGACCTCGAACAGGCTCTGCGGAAACAGAACACACAGCTCAAACCGGGAGACGTCGTCCTGGTTCGCACCGGGGCGCTGCGTTACTGGGGCGAAACCGGAAGCGATCACGAGAAACTCGCGGCGCATGATTCGGCCGGCGTCACGGTCGAGACCGCCAAATGGCTGGTCGAGCAGAACGGCTCTATTATGCTTGGCGGCGATACGAGCGGCGTCGAATACCAGCCGGCCCCTGAAGACACCGCCGCTTTCCGCAAAAAGTATCGCTCGTTCATGCCGCTGCACAATTATCTGCTGATAGAGCAGGGAGTTCACAACGCCGAATTTCATTACCTCGAAGACCTGGCGCGCGACAAGGTTTATGAATTTTGCTACATCGCCTGCACAAACAAGATCAAAGGCGCCGCGGCCGGATTCACATTGC
This sequence comes from Blastocatellia bacterium, assembly GCA_036274535.1. Lineage (GTDB taxonomy): Bacteria > Acidobacteriota > Blastocatellia > RBC074 > RBC074 > JAJVID01. Next base: position 65 of record DASUFM010001046.1, on the reverse strand, counting down.
GGCCCATTGCGATTCGATAGCCAATCGCGAGGATGGAAGATGGAAGATCGAGGATCGAGGATCGC
>DASUFM010001045.1:0-3396 GCA_036274535.1 Blastocatellia bacterium | reverse complement strand
GAGGCCGCCACATCGATGCCATGGACCGCGCCGAACTTGCCGCCGAAGCCGGGGCTTTCCCAGTTCCACAGATACATGTAAACCGGAGCCTTCCCCAGCGCCGCCTTGCGTTCGGCCTGGGTGATGGCCGAGCGGCGGAAGCCGGCGTCCGTGAAGACCTGGGCCTGGATCAGGTATGGCGACTTTTGCGGATAGCGCTGGCGGTAAAGAGCCAGGATTTCGCTACCCTTATCGCCGTAACGCTGATTGAGGATCGTCTTCAGTCCAGCGTCGTCGAGATTGAAATTGGTCAGTCTGAGCGCCGCGTCTTCCAGCGTGGTGGAAATAATCACCGGCGCATCGGCCGACTCCGGCGGCGCAACCGGATCGAACGGATGATGCGGCAGGATTGTCCCGTCCATCACCGGCGCGAAGCCTGCGATCCCGGTCTGCGCTTCGAGCAACTGTTGCCAGGAGACTTTTTGTATGTCGGCGATGCGTGTCTTCGGAATTTCGAGCCTGGCCAGCAACTGCTCAGCCGCTTTGGTCGCCTGCTCGCGGGTGGTGAGGCGCAATGAGGAGCCGCTTTGCACCGCGGCGCGGTGGAAGAGTCCTTTGGCCGACGGCGTGGCCAGAATGGTAGAGGTCTTCGCGCCGCCGCCCGACTGACCGAAGATCATTACCCTGTTCGGATCGCCGCCGAAGTTCTCTATGTTGTCGCGAACCCATTGCAGTGAAGCCACCAGGTCCATAATCCCCGCCACGCCGGCATTGGCGAACTCCGGCGGCGCGCCTAGATCGGCCAGATGCGTATAGCCGTAACTTGCCAAACGATGGTTGACCGTCACGACGACGACATCGCCGAAGAGCGCCAATTGAGCTCCGTCAAAGCCAGGCGCATTCCCTGATCCGGTGGTGTATCCGCCGCCATGAAACGAGACCAGCACCGCGCGTTTCGCCCCATCATTGACGCCGGGCGTCCAGACGTTGAGGACCAGACAATCCTCGCCCATGCCGCCCGACTGCTGGTCCCACATAATCATCATCCCGTATTCCGAACGCAGGTTGGACGGGATTTGCGGACAGATCTGGCCGTGCCCGAAACATTCGCGCACGCCGGTCCAGGGCGTTGGCTTCCTGGGCGGCATGAAGCGATTTTTGCCGCCGGTGGGCGCGCCATAGGGGATTCCCTTGAATTCCTTGATCCCGACGCTGGATATTCCTTGAACCTTGCCGGATGTGGTCTCGACAACGTGAAATATCCGGCTGCCGGCGTTTGCTGCGGACCCCGGCGCCGGGCTGGATGGCGTGGCTGGCGCCTGCGCTGCGACTTCCTTCGTAAATGCCGATCCGGCTCCCGCGGCCGCGACTGTCAGGGACATTTCCTTAAGAAATTTGCGCCTGCTCGAACGTCCGGTATAACCACTCATGATTGAATCGGAATGTTTCGTATTCATATTGGCCTCTCCTTGAACTCTGTATCAGCCCATCCGGCGCGCTCGACGCCGCTCGCGGCTATGATCCTTATTTCTTCTTGTTCTTCGCCTGATAAGCCTTCGCCTGCTGGCCGACGATATCCACCAGGTTGCCAATCGCCGCCTGCACATCAATCAGGTGCAATCCCCAATTTGCCTGAACCTGTCCGTTGACCACGACATCGCCGGCGATGTCGTCAGCGCGCGGATCGGCGGGATCGCCGTGAACTTTCAGCGCAAGATATGAGCCATGCTCGTCGGATACGCATTTGGCCGAGAGCAACCCCGGCACGCTCACAAACGGAGTTTTGATCGGTTGTTCGGGCGTTACCCAGGGTTTTGGCGCGGCGGATGAAGTAAACGCGCCCCTGCCCGCCGCCAGATAGGCATGCAATTCGCCGCTGCCGCCGCCCAGCGCCGCCGGATTCGCGCAAGCCACGACCTTCCCCTCGCCCGGAGGGCGGCCGAAGAATGAGTTGGCGGGCGGCGGCGAGTTTTCGCGGAACGTGACGTAAGAGATCACGCAGCCGGTCTGATTCGCCGCGCGACACAACGGCATCTTTTGAAAAGCGCCGCCGACATCTTTGCCGATCGGCACGGCGACATTCATTCCCAATATCAATGCGGAAACGATGCGATCCTGGATGGGCTTGCCGTCAATTTCATTCTTGATGAGCTGGATCAAAACGCCGGAACCTTGCGAATGGCCTATGAGAACGACGCCGCGGCCCTGGTTGTCGTGTTCGAGATAATACTTCCAGGCGTCCAGCACGTCGTTGTAAGCGAGCGCGCGATCTACCGCCATCGGCTTCCCCGACAGATTGGCGCGCAGCGCCGTCAACGTCACCTGGCGATAGAGCGGCGCGTAAGGGCGGCATTGCGAGCCGAAGCGCGCGAACTGATGCTGAACGACGCTGCGCTCCTCCGGCCCCGCGTTCATATCGCTGTTCGGCGTCGGATCGTTGGAGACCGTCGGATAGACGTAAAAACAGTCAATCGGCGCGTTCGGATTGGCCTTCCATTTCTCCTCGGTCAATTTGCCGCTGGCGGCGACAACGGTCGTCGTTAAATCGACTGAGCAAGCGTCTTCCCTGCCCGGGCGACACAACCATGTTTCTGCCTTGCCGTAATCGTTTTTGGTTTGTGGCGCCTGCTCCGGTTTGAAGCCATCTTTATCTTTGAGCAACGTCTGTTCGAACCACGACACCATGGCGGCGGTGGCGCGCTTAGCGTCATCGCCGCGGAAGCCGTGGTCCGCGCCTTCGATGATGATGAGCTGTGTCTTGACGTTATTCTTCTGAAACGCTTCGTAAATGGTCTTGCTGTTGTTGACCGGGACGAGACGGTCCTTGTCGCCGTGAATGAGTAGTGTCGGCGGATCGTCCGGTGAGACGTGGACGATGGGCGAATAATCCGCGGCTTTCTCCTTCTCGAAATTCAGAGCGGGAAAGCGGTCAAGCGTTCCGCCTGTGGGCGGCGGATTGAGGCCGCGCGCCAGTGGTCGAAGGTCAACCGGCGGAAAATAAGCCACGACCGACGCCACGCGGTCGCCCTCTTTCATGAAATCCTCTTTCGCGTCTGGATCGCCGTTGTCCGAGGCCGTGCCGAGCGCCAGCGCCAGATGGCCTCCCGCGCTGCCTCCGAAGACGCCCAGGCGGTTCGGATCTACGCCCCACTGTTTGGCGTTGTGTCGAATGAATCGGACGGCGCGGCGGACATCCGACACGATTTCGGGAATGAGATACTTCGGGCTGCTCCCGTGCCGCACGGCGATGACCGTGAATCCTTTGTCCAATAGGTCTTTGAACCGCGTGGCGGTTTGCTGCGGCGGGCTGTACAGCGAAACCCAGCCGCCGCTGACCATGAAAATGACGGCGGCGCCGTTGGCGTTCGCCTTCGGCTTGAGCACATCGAATGTCATTGCAAGACCGTCTTTGTGGCC
>DASUFM010001044.1:0-4549 GCA_036274535.1 Blastocatellia bacterium | reverse complement strand
GAGCGAATCGCCACAACGGATATTGTGATCAAGAAATTCGAACGGCTTGTCCTTCGCCAATGTTAACAGCCATAGCGATAGTTTCGCCATCTCCGCCGCAAGTGGATTCTTGTCGATGCCGTAAAGACATCGCTGGGCGATGATGCGCTGGGCATATGTGATTCGCTCGTTGGCATCCTGCGGGATCAAGGCTTCACCGAGAGCGCCAGTCGCAAGTGCGCCTTCAGGCGTGATGCGCGGCGCCCCGGGATTCTCGCGCTCGACTTCTTCCCATGCTTCGACCAGCCGTTCGGCCAGATAGCGGCAGGCCTGCACCAGAAACGCGCCGGAGCCGCAGGCGATGTCGCAAATCTTCAGATCCAGTAATTCACGGGCGGTGCGCAGTTTCCACGTCGATAAGCCTTCGGCAGGCCCGACGTAAACCAGTGGATCAAGCGTGTGCTTCACAATAGGCTCCGTCAGACTGCGCTGCGTGTAATGCGTGCCGCTCGAACGCCGCGCGGCGCCGGCCGTGACGTAAACGCTGCCCAGCGGAATAACGACAGGACGGTCGAATGAATCGTCGCGGACGAGCGCGGCGAATGGACGGATGCGTTTAAAAAGCGCGTCGTCATTGCCGCATGCGGCGCGCATCCGGTTGACCTGCTGAGTATCCAGTTCGGTTTCGAGCAATCGCCGCAGTGTGTTTTCGGACTTGCCGGTCTGCTCGCGCAAAAATGCGATCAGATCGTTTTCACCCTTCGCGCGCATTCGTTCCAGTTCCGTGAGCGCGACCTCCGGTTCATCGCCCTTTGGCCCTATCAGGCCCAGCACGGGCGTCGCCGCGCGTTTGGCGGTGTGGTCGAGCAGACCTTCGTAAACGTGGCCTATCTGTTCAATGTCGAGCGCGCGAAAGCTCAATCGCCGCGCCTCGCCCTGCATCTCCAGGTATTGCAGCGAGCGCAGCAGGTGGAGCGTCGTGCGGTTGTTGACTGGCAGCGGATTGGCCTGAGTCTCGCGCCATTTTGTTCCCGCCGCGCGGCCTTCCAGAAACGGAAAGCGGTCCGGATCGAAGAGTCTTCCCCCATAAGCCGGCAGTTTCAACCGTTCGTGTTCGATGCCGCCGTAAACCGCGCGGAAAGTCGCAAGCAGCCGCGACCAGGCGTCCAGCCGCCGTTCCAAAACCTCTTCACCGTGCTGGTCGGCGGCTTCCTGCAACTGCGCGATCAGCGTGGAGACCGCGTAATGCTGGTCGTAGAGCGGATCGCCGAGCAGCAGCAATCCCCGCTCTTCGGCGCAGAAAAGAAAGACCAGCCGCATCATCACCGTCAGGGCCGATTCGTAAAGCTCCGTTTCCGGCACGCCGACCAGCAGCTCGCGTTTGCTGTCCAGATCGGCTCGATCCAGCGAATTGATCAGCGTTTCGACGGCGCGCCGCACCTGATAGCCGAGCTGGTCTGTGACTTCCTGTTGATGTTTGGCGCTCTCGGCCAGCATCGCGTCGAGCGTCTGGTCATCGGGCGTGTTGAAGAAGCGATGCGCGCCGAGCAGGCTGCGGAAGGCCTGCAGTGTGATCTTCTCTTCCATCCACAGGCCGGCGTACCACGAAGCGTAACCCGTGGTTTCGCCGCGCGGCGCGTAAACCATCATCCACCGCTCGCCGTTCGTGACCAGCCCAAGACGAACATCAGCCGCATGCAGCAACTCCATCATCCTGGTCGCCGGCGAAGCCTTCCAACGGCGTTCGGCGACGGCCTTGTCCAGATCCTGTTCCGGCGGATAAACCTGAATCAACAGGCGCGCCTGTCCGACAGGCTCGACGCCTTCAGGATTACGAACGATGAAATCGGGCCGCAGCGTCTCAGCGTGTTCAGCGGACGTGGCCTTGAGCATTTCGGGAATAGCCTGGCCTTCGGCGAGGACTTCTTCGGGCAGGCCAAGCGTCTGTTCGAGGACATATTTAATCCAGGCGCGATGTAGCGCGGGCTTGCCGGATTCGGCTTCCCATTCCTCGAAGGCCAGACGCAGATTGCGATAATGCTCCGGATCGTGAGCGTCGAGGCCCTGCGGAAAGACGCGCTCGAGGACCGGCATGGTGAGGAAAGGGCCGGACACTTCAACGAGCGATAACCACTCGGCATGGTGTCGTTTGCTGGACATGTACTTCTGCTCCACAAAGCGGCTGACAGTGGGACACAGGCTGTGTCCCACCTATCGTGTAACTTCGTGGAGTCGTTCTCCTTTGTAATACTTCGTGCGGCTTCGTGGACGACTGTCTTTATCTATCCGCCAACATCTCGGGCACGAGATATGTCACCGCGACGGGAAACATTCGCGGCTGCGGATCGGCAAATCGAGCGCGGATTGCGGCCCGTTCTCGCTCGATTTCTCCCGGGATGGCGCGGACGCGAGCTCGCAGCGCGTCCATATTGCGTTCGAACTGTTCTATCTCCGCCGGAGCGAATCCCGGCAGATACGCCTGATTGAATTCCGGATCGTCCAACTGCTCCTGAATAGACCGAAGCAATTCGGTCATGATTTTTTCGATGTCCGACGATTCTTTATCAGCCCGGTCGGACAAGGTTCTTTTCAGACTCTCGGTGCGCTCCTTCATTCTGGCTTCCAGCGCCAGCCTCAGCGAATCGGCGTTTTTCGGCCACAGATTCAGCAAGCCCTGTTTCACATCCTCGGAAGGTTCGCGATCAGTCGCGGCGTTGAGCGCGCCCTCCATTTCCCGGAGCGAGCCGAAACGAGTAAAGCGTCCGCCGATCAATTGCCCACCGGCGAAGATGATCTCTTCGTGCAGCCGATGGCGGTCTCCGCCTATGACCACCAGGCGCGCGTGAGCGATCATAGCCGGATGGCGCAGCGCATTATCGGGTACGATGCGCGCGGTGATACGGTTGAGCCGCTTCTGACCTTCCAGCGACCAGACCTCGGCGCGCAACAGCCGCAGGCTCATTTGAACCAGGCGATGGTTCAGGTGTACCAGAACAAGATCTTCGCGCCCCTTCGCCAGATTATGATCGAAGGTAAATGGACGCATTCGATCGGGGAACATGGGATGCGCCAGCCCTTCGGCGCATTGCGCCCAACTGCCTTCAAGCGCGGGCAACTGGAATACGTGATCGCCTGCTGGAATCAACGGCTGCTGCCCGGCCAGGTCCAGCGCGACCTCGACTACTTTTTGAATGTTTTCGGGCGAAAGCCGCAGTTCGCGCCTGGTCTCGTGCAGTTGATCCATCAACTGCCTGATCTGTTTTTCAAGATCGCGCTCGAACTTCAACAGGCGGCGCGACGGTTCGGCGTCGTCTTCTTCTTTGCGCGTATCGAGGCTGCGGCGGCGGCCCAGCATGGCTTCTTCGACCTGACGGGCGATGACGGGGCCGACTTTGCCCAGGTCTTCGCGAATGGTTTCGACCTTGCGCACGGCGCGCATCAGAAATTCCAGGTCGGCTTCCAGATCGCCGGCGGATGTTTCGGCCATGCCGCGCTCGCGTTCAATGTAGCCAAGGCCTGCGAAGTGATAGATCAGGACCTCTTTCGATTTCTGCCCGTGGCGGTCAACGCGGCCGTTGCGCTGTTCAAGGCGATTGGGATTCCAGGGAATCTCATAATGAATCAGCCGCGAGCAGTGGTTTTGCAGGTCTATGCCTTCGCTGGCGGCGTCGGTGGCGAGCAGTATACGGACCGGACTCTCTTCGGGATTGGTCTGGAACGCGGCCTTGATCTCTTCGCGCTTTTGCGAATCCATACCGCCGAACATGGTCATCAGGCGGTCGCCGCCGGTCATTCCTTCGGCGGCCAGAATCGAATAAAGCCAGTTCTGCGTTGCGCGGTATTCGGTGAAGATGATCACGCGTTCGTTGGACCATTTGCCGCCGGGACGGATCGTTTCGCGCAGCCACTCGATCAGCTTTCTGGCCTTCGCGTCCAGTTGGTTCGAGGCGCTCTCGGCCCAGGCCTTCATACGATTGAGCAGCGCCGATTCCTCAGCGGTCAAATCCTGAAAGAGCAGACTGGCCGCGTCCACGGCGTCGTTGGTGGCGTCTTCGGCCTCATCGTCGATCCGGTATTCCTCTTCTACGGCGCGTTCTATCTGCCGCTGCAGGATTCCGGGCGCGGGTTTGGCCGCCGATTTGCGGCGCTTTGCGTTTTTCAGCGTGCGTTCGTGCTGATCCAGCGTGCGGGCAAAAGCAGCGGGACTGGAAAAGAGCCGCTTCTTCAAAGTCTTGAGCACAAATTCAGTTGCGACTCGTTCGGAGTTGTCTGTCGCCTTCGCGCCGCGCAGTTTGGCGTATTCGCGCAAAGCCTCGTGAATGCGGCGCTCCTCTTCGGGATAATCCACTTCCAGCGCTTCGACGACGCGTCGCGGAAAGCGCGGCCGGCCTAAATCATCCGGCGGCAGCGAAGATTTCAGGCGGCGCACCATGACCGCTTCGAGCTGTTTGCGATCGGGCTGGGTTCCGCGCGCGAATCGCTGGTCGTCCAGCAATTCCAGGAGCGCGGTGAAGCTTTCCGGGTAGCCGTTATGCGGCGTCGCGGTCAAAAAAAGTTTGTGCTCGAAATG